>CAZOES010000001.1:0-17236 GCA_964578865.1 uncultured Gemmatimonadaceae bacterium
AAACCGGATTTCCCGCTGGGTATCCTCGCTCCAGATTCCTACCGTGCGGATCCATTCCGGTGCGAAAGCCGGAGCATCCTTCTGATAGAATGACTTTCCGTGGATCCCGTCAGGATAACGGGTGAGCACCAGCGGACGGTCGATCATGTAAGGCAGCAGCCGAGGAGCGATCGCCTTGTAGTAGGCGATGAGATCGCCCTTGGTGTAGCCGTCCTCGGGCCAGTAGATCTTCTTGAGATTGCTGAACTTCACCTCGGGCGGTTCGGGTTCCACCTCTGGCGCGGGCGGCGGTTCCTGTTTCGCTGATTCCATTCGACCGCCCGACCGCCCGACCGCCTGACCGCCCACCCCGGGCCCATGCTGGCGCACCACGTCTCGGACCGTCTTGTCAGTGCGGAATCGCATGAATACCGGGTGCCGAAGCACACCTTCCGGCGTCCACTCGGTGAACTTCACCTCCACCACCATCTCAGGTTCGATCCAGGTGGTTCCCCGCATATCGGGCAGCGCTGCGATCCACTCCTGGCCGTTGCCTTTCGCCTTGCCGGCGCTCTTGGCTCGGCCGGCTTTTTTCTTGGTCGCAGTCTCCAGCGGCAGATCGGTTGGCAGCCCCTCGCCGATCGGACCGTCACAGGGTGGTGTATCCCTGGCCTTCTCCTCGAGCTTGGGCAGCAAATCCTTGAGCATCTTGTCACTGAAGCCACTCCCGGCCCGGCCGGCGTAGACCATGCTTCCATTGACCCAATCGGCCAGGTGCAAAGCGCCGAAACCACCCCGCCCGCCCTTCGGCGGGGTGAATCCGACCACCGCAAAGTCCCCGGTCTTCTCGGCCTTGATCTTTACCCAGGTCGGTCCCCTTCCCGACCGGTAGGGCGAGTCGGCCTTCTTGCCGATGATGCCCTCCAACCCCCGGGCTACCACCTGCTCCATCAGCTCGAGACCCTGGGTCTCGAAATGATCGAGATACCGGAGGGCACCGAGCGGAGGGAGCAGTTTCTTGAGCAACCGCTTCCGTTCTACCAGCGGCAAGGTGCGAAGATCGAAGTCTTCAAACCCCAGCAGATCGAACACGAAGTAGCTGCAGGGCAGCTCCACCGCGGCCCGGTTGATGTCCATCGGCCGGGAAAGACGGGCCCGCTGCTGCAGCAGCGAGAATGAGGGCCGGCCCTCTCGATCCAGCACCACCACTTCGCCGTCGATCACCGCATTGGAGGCCGGCAGCGCCTGCACCGCCCGGGCCACCTCGGGGAAGGTGCCGGTGTAATCGACTCCGTTACGGCTCATCAGTCTCGGGCGATCGCTGGTCTTGGCCGAGATGATGCGGTAGCCATCCATCTTGAGCTCGAAGATCCACCCTTCCTTGGTGAACGCTTCGTCTCTCGGCTCAGTGAGTTGCGGCTCGAGCCGGGTAACGTCAACCGCCTTCTTCGGCACCTTCAGTTTCTCCAGCTCGGCCCGGATGAGCGTCGCCGGGGTGTGACCTGCCTTGAGGTCTTCCACCGTCAACCCGGAGAGCACCGACTCCTGAGGAATGTCCTCGCCGTTTTCTTTTCGGAGATAGGAGTCCTTCTCCTTGATCAGCAACCACTCCTTCTCCCCCTTCTGGATCTTCACCAGGGTCCACTTGCCCTTGAGCTTGTAGCCCTTGAGCTCGAACAGCAGCTTGCCCTTTCGCAGGCCTTCTTTGGGATCCTCCAGCGGAACCCATTCTCCCCGGTCCCATACCACCACCGCTCCGGCGCCGTAGTTCCCCTCGGGAATCAACCCTTCGAAGTTGGCATACTCGATGGGGTGATCCTCTACATGGACCGCGAGCCGTTTGTCCTTCTGATCGAAGGAGGGTCCCCGGGGTACCGCCCACGAGCGCAGAACCCCATCCATCTCGAGTCGGAGATCCCAGTGCAACCGGCGGGCGGCATGCTTGTGTACCACAAAGAGCCCCCCCGCTCCTGCCGGGGCCAAAACTCCGGCAGGCTCCGGTGTCCGGTCGGCGGAACGCTTTGCCCGGTACGCGCTTAACGGATCGGACATGACCGATCTTGCCGAGGTGCGATGATGCTCATACCATACCAATCCACTTTCTTTTCAGGCGCTTATGCCCGCCCGTCCAATCGGTACCGCCAACATCGCCTTCGGTCTCGTCTCCGTGCCGGTCAAGCTGTATTCCTCGTCGGAATCGGCCGCGAGCGTGTCGTTCAATATGGTTCACAAGACCTGCGGCACTCGTCTCAAGCAACAGTATATCTGCCCCAAAGAAAATGTCGTGGTCGAGAAAGACGAGATTGCCAAGGGCTACGAGTTTGCCAAGGGTCAGTTCGTGCTGTTCACTCCCGAAGAAATCAAAGCCCTCGAGGAAAAGGCCACCAACTCGATCGATATCCAGGAGTTTGTGCCGCTGGCCGAGGTCGACCGGATCTACCTCGAGAAAGTCTACTATCTCGGGCCCGACAAGGGAGGCGACCGGGCCTACCGGCTCCTGAGCGAGGCACTCAAGGAAACTGGACGGGCAGCCCTGGGCCAATACGCCGCCAGGGGCCAGGAGCATCTGGTGCTGGTTCGCCCCAAGGACGGGGTACTGGTGCTGGAACAACTGCACTACAACGATGAACTGCGTCCCTCTTCGGAAGTGCCGTTGGAAGCGGGTGAAGTGAAGCCAGGTGAACTGGCCCTCGCCAAACAGATCATCGACCAGGGTGCGGTGGACGAGTTCCACCCCGAGCGCTTCAAGGACAAGGTTCGGGCCAAAGTGATGGAAGCCATTGAACAGAAAGTGGCCGGGGCCGAGATCACTGCCGAGCCGGCCGAAGAGACCGGCGGCAAGATCATCGACCTGATGGAAGCCCTGAAGGCGAGTTTGGCGAAAGGGCCCGCCAAGGAAGAAGCCGACGGCAAGAAGGCCGGCAAGCGTGGCTCCGAGGAGAAAGCCGAAAAGCCCGCCAGGAAGAAGAAGGCGGGCTGATCGACACTTCCCGGCACTGACCGGTCAGGCGGTATCGGTCAGTGTCACGCCCGGGTGAACCGAGGCCGCCCTTCTGGCCGGAACCAGCGCCGCCAAAAGACCGGTCCCCGCCAGCAGCACTGCGACCAGCAGATAGATCGGCAGGTCGACCCCGCCGGCTCCCTCCATCTGGCTCTGCAGCACTCGACCAACTCCTGACGCCAACGGAAATCCCAGCAGCAGGCCTGACAACGCCAGCCGCCCGCCCTGCCGCATTACCATTCTCAGCACCATCGGTCGAGTGGCCCCGAGGGCCATTCGGATGCCGATCTCCCTTCTGCGCCGGCCCACCACATACGAAAGGACCGCGTAAATCCCGCCGATAGCGAGAGTCAATGCAATCACGCTCAGGGCCCCGAGACCGAAGGTGATCAGGCGCCGAATCACCAGCGCCCGGGATACCGCACTTTCAATACTCTGAGCCTGATACATGGGCAGTTCGGGATCGAGCCTCTGCAGCACCTGCCTGATCTCGGGGAAGAGAGCCTGGACCGGACGGGCACTCGATACCACAATAGCCATGGAGGATCGGGCGTCGAAGCGGGCGACCGCCGCATTGTAGGTGTAAAGGCCCGGCCTGGGCGCCTGATCGATACCGTAATGCCGCTCGTCCTTTGCCACGCCCACCACCGTGTACCACGGACGGGTGGTGTCACCTCGACTGCGCAGTCTTCGTCCCACCACATCCGAAAGGCCGGGCCAGAGCAGCTTTGCCAGACTCTGATTGACCACCACCGGCACGGTGCCACCCGGGGCGGTACCTTCGCCCTCCTGGAAGGCTCTACCCTGCGCCATCTGAATCCCCATGGCCGCGAAATATCCCGGGGTGGCCGTCCGAGTCAGGATCACCGGATCCTTCTCGTTTCCGCTGGGAAGCGGAACCCCTTCAGCCTGATAGAACTGTCCCTGATGACAGCTGAGGGGAGGACAGGTGACTGCGCCGGCGCCGCTGATTCCGGGAATGGCCTGGATCTCTCGCAGGAGTCGTTCGAAGAACCGGTTCTGGGCCGGTCCATCCTGGTACTTCGCCTCGGGGAGCTGCAGCCGGAACATGGCCACGCCCTCGGTACGGAAACCGGGATCGATGTGAAGCACCCTGCCGTACGCCTGCAGCAGCATGGCTCCGGCAATCAGCAGTACTGCCGCCAGGCCATTCTCGGCGATCACCAGCAGATCCAGTATCCGCCGTTGTCCTCGTGACCCGGCCGAGCGGCCGGCTCCGGCCAGCTGGGAGGAGAGATTGAGCTGACGGGGTGCCAGTGCTGGCGCGAGGCCGAAGAGAAGGGTGGTTACCCCGACCAGGAGCACTGCGATCCCCACGGTCCGGAGATCGAGCCCCACGGTAAGCCAGGTGGGGAAGCGAGTCCCCGCCGAGCTCACCAGCACCTGGGTGATCCACCAGCCGAGCAGGGTACCCAGAATCCCGGCCACGCTGGCGAGCGCCAGGGCTTCAGTGAGCATCTGCCGGGCCAGCCGCCCTGAGCCGGCGCCCAACGCCATCCGCATCGCCATCTCCCGCTGCCGCATGGTGGAGCGGGCAACCATGGTGCCGGCCACATTGGCACAGGCGATGATCAGGATGATCAGGACCCCAAGACCCAGCGCGTTCCGCATCCCCCGGAAGTCGGCCACGAAACGCTCGCGGAGCGGAATCGCGAGGGGGGAGATGATGTGGCCGGTATCGCCCGCGGCCCAGATACTCTCATGGGCGTGATTGAGATCGGCCCGGGCCATCTCGAGGGTGACTCCCGGCTTGAGCCGGGCAATGCCGTCGTAGCTGTAATTCTGCCACGGCTGGGCCGGATCTCCCGCCAGCGGAATCCACAGCTGAGCCCCGGTAGGGAATTCCGCCTCGCGGGGGAGCACCCCGACAATGGTGTAAGGCTCGCTGTCTATCCTGAGCGTCTTACCCAGCACATCAGGCGCTCCGGCAAAGCGCGACTGCCAGAGGCCATACCCGACCATGACCACCCGTGGTCCCTTGGGCCGATCCTCCTCCGCCGTGAAGCCGCGTCCCAGCACCGGCCGAAATCCCAGGGCCGAGATCAGGTCGTGGGTGACCATCGCCCCGGTGATCCGCTCGGCGCTGCCATTGTCGAACAGGTTCACGCTGACCTGATCGAACAGTCCCATCGATTCGAAGACTCGCTGGTTCGTTCGCCACTTGTCGAAGTCGGGAAAATTGACCCCGGTGAAGTCGAGACCCCACTTCGGAGCCCGCTCGTTGATGTAAAGCACCCGCTCCTGTTGAGGCACCGGCAGAGGCCGGAAGAAGAGGGCGTCGACCAGGCTCAGCACCGAGACATTGGCCCCCACCGCCAGCGTAAGTGTGAGCAGAACCAGGAGCGTCGCCCCGGGCTGCTGCCTCCAGCTTCGCACCGCGATCCTGAAGTCGGCGCCACCGCCGGAGAACCACCGCCGGGGATCGGGTCGCTTGAATCGACGAAGATGCTCGTAAGGCGCCCGGCCCATTGCGTCACCCGCGGCCCGGAACCAGGCTAACGCCGTGGCCATACCACCCCGGGTGTGAGCCTCTTCAAGCTGCAGGAGGAACAGATCTTCCATGTCGAACTGATGCCGGCGGCGCAGTTGCCCGGGGAGCAGCCGCAGCATGAGCCGGTAAGCCCAGGGGGCTCGGCGGAACCGAGTGGCGGCGGTCATGAGAGTTCTCCTCCCGGGGTGAGCCGCTGACGAGCCAGCCGGTGTTGTTCACCCAGCCGGTTCACCTCAGCCGAAAGGGCCCGCCGGCCGGCAGGGGTCAGACGGAACCAGCGGCTCCGGCCACTTCCGGCCTCCGGTTCTTCCACTTCGGCCGGCCGCTCGACTTCCCGGATCCATTGCTTATCGGTCAGCTCTTCAATGGCCCCATAGAGGGTGACAGGCCAGAGCTTGAGCTCACCGTTGGTAAGGGTCAGCACGTCCCGCATGATGGCCGAACCATGGCGATCCTGCTGAGCCAGAGAGAGGAGGATGTAGAACAGGGGAGGTCGCATGGAGGAGTCCCGGTGGATTCTAATATACTATACTGTATAATACCGTTCGATACCATACCCCTTCCCGCCCGACTCCTCCGGCTGCACCCTTCCTCCCATCAGGTCTTACCCGAACCGTACGTTGGGAGACTTTTACCGGAGCCGAACACTGTCAGGTTCCGAGGAAACCCACCCGCAGGGGACCGCTATGATTCGAGTCATCGTGACCGGGATGGCACTCTGCCTTCCGGTCGTGGCAGTTGCTCAGGATGACAGCCTGGTCGACCGGCTTCGCTCGGTCGCCTCCCCGGCCTGGGTGACCTCGAGCGGCGAGCTGGCCGGACCCGGTGGCGAGCTCCTGCAGACCGGGGTGCGCGAGTCCCGCTTTACCCTGCTGGGTGAAGAGCACGGGGTGGCGCAGGTACCCCAGTTGGCCGAGCTGTTGTGGCGCACCGCGGTGGCAAACGGCTACTCCCACTTCGCTATCGAAGTGGGCGAGCAGCTGGCCGGCGGGATGGAGAGAGCACTACGGAGTAAGGCCGACGGATCGGGCTACCTGCAGTTCCTCAAGGATCACTGGCCGGGGGCACCGTTCTACTTCTGGAAGGAAGACGCCGCGCTACTCCAGTCAGTAATCGCATCTATGCCAGGAAAGCGGGGAGTCCTCTGGGGATGTGACTATGACATCTTCGCCGACCGGCACGCTTTTGAGCGATTGAGAGCGCTGGCCCCCACCCCTGCGGTCCGTCGGGTCGTCGACTCGGCCAGGGCGATTGGCGACAGCGCACTGGATCGCGCCCTGGCGCAACAGAATCCCGGCCTGGTGCTGATGTTCGGCGGCTCACCGGAGCTGCTGGCGCGGGTCCGCGCAGCCTTCCACCCTGCCGCCGGCTCGGAAGCCGACCGGATTCTGAGCCTGATGGAAGAGACCCTGACGATCAACCGGCTTTTCATGACCGGTCAGGGCTACCAGTCCAATCAACGCCGATCCGCTCTGCTCAAACATCAGTTCTGGCGCCTGTACGATTCGACCCGGAAGGCCGAGCGCAGCGCACCCAAAGTGTTTCTCAAGTTCGGCGCCTCGCACGTGGTCCGGGGCAGGAACTTCAGCAACGCCTACGATCTCGGCACTCTGGTGCCTGAGCTGGCCGAGCAGGAAGGTGGCAGGGCATTCAGCCTCTACGTGGTGGGCGGGCCGGGTACCTCGCAGGCCCAGATCGATCCTCGGCGGATGCGCTCGATGGAAAGCCCCGTGAGCAGTCTGACGGACGGCTGGGCCGCTCCCTTTGTCGCGGCGACCGACTCCACCCGCTGGACCGTGTTCGACCTGCGGCAACTGCGCGCCAAGCCGGGAAACCTGACTCAGCTGGGTCCGGTTTTCCTTCAGGTTCTCTATGGCTATGATGCACTGGTGGTGTTGACCGGCAGTGGACCGCAGCACGATCTCATCGATGCACGTCCCTGACCGCGCCCAGTCGATCGAATCTCTTTTGCCCGCAGACCATGCGCATTCTCGCCGGCACCAGCGGCTGGTCGTTCAAGGAATGGAAAGGCTCGTTCTACCCCAAGGGTCATCCGGACGACGAGATGCTTGCCTACTACGCATCCCGTTTCCCTACCGTGGAGGTGAACAACACTTTCTATAGAATGCCCAAAGAGAAGACCATGCTCGAGTGGGCCGAGCAGGTGAACCCCAGTTTTCGGTTCGCCATCAAAGCATCGCAGCGGATTACCCACCGGAGCCGGCTGGTAGACGTCGGTAGTGACGTCGAGTACTTCGCCCGGATCTGTTCCGCCCTGGGCGACCGGCGGGGACCCTCCCTCTTTCAGTTACCCCCCAACCTGAAAAAGGACCTGCCCCGTCTGCAGGCCTTTCTCGAGGTGCTCCCTCGCAAATGGCAGGCGGCCATCGAATTCCGGCATGAGAGCTGGTTCGACGAGGCTGTTTTTGCCGCGCTCAGGAATTACGACGTCGCCCTGTGCGTGGCCGAACAGGACGACTTTGCATCGCCTTGGGTGGCGACGGCGAGCTGGGGGTATGTGCGGTTGCACAAACTGACTTACGACGAGGGTACCCTGGCCGCCGCCGCCGCCCGGATTCGGGCTTTCCCGTGGGAAGAGACATTTGTGTACTTCAAGCACGACGATGACCCCGGGTCGGGGCCGATGGCGGTTGACGGATTCCTGAAGGAAGTACAGGCTTAGCGCAGAGCAAAAACAGTTTCACCACAGAGGCACAGAAGCACAGAGAACTGATTTTGTGGCTTTTCGCCATGCCCGGTGCGCCTCTGTGGTAAGTCCAGTTTTCCAAGTCAGACGCAGCCACCGACCTTAACCCCGGCAGGAACCACATGCGAGCCGTTCGTCGCGGGATCTTCCTAATCGCAGTCGCACCCACAATCCTGTCAGCCCAGCAGCAGAAGTCCCTGCCCGAGCAGATCGCCGACCTGATGGTGCAGACCAACGGCGGCATCCACACCGGATTCCGCTTCAATCACGCCAAGGGTCTGGTGGTTACCGGGACCTTCACGCCGACCGCTGAAGCAAAGGGTGTCAGCCGGGCCGAGCACTTCAAGGCCGCGGTCCCAGTCACGGTGCGGTTCTCCGACGCCACCGGTGTACCCAACATTCCCGACAACAATCCCAACGCCGCGCCGCGGGGGATGGCGATCCGCTTCATGCTATCGAAGGGCGCCTTTACCGACATCATGGCGGTCTCGCACAATGGCTTCATCGTGGGGACCGGGGAAGAATTCCGCGACCTGTTCCAGGCCATCGTTTCGACCAAACCGGACAGCCCGCATCCCAACCCGGTCGAGAAATTCTTCGGCAGCCACCCTCGCGCCGTGAAGTTCGCCCAGGACAACGGACCGCTGCCGGCGGCCTTCGCCAACCTGGCCTACTTCCAGAACAACGCCATCGTCCTGGTCGACGCCGCCGGAGCCAAACATCCGGCCCGCTTTCAGATGATTCCAGTGGACGGGATCAAGCATCTGGACTCACTGGCCGGCTCCAAGGTGGGACCCAACTATTTGTTCGATGAGTTGCCCCGGCGGCTGGCGAAGGGGCCGATCCAGTTCAAGCTCTACGCCCAGCTGGCCAACCCGGGCGATCAGACCAAGGATGGCTCAATGCCCTGGCCCGATGACCGCAAGAAAGTGGAGATGGGGACCATTAGCCTGACGACGGTCGCGCCGGATAACGAGGCATTGCAGAGGAAGCTTATGTACAACCCGCTGTTTCTGACCGACGGCATTCAGCTGTCCGACGATCCTTTGCCGGCGATCCGGTCGGCAGTCTATGCATTTTCGACGGCCCATAGGCAATAGCCAGAGTGGGCGAGTGGGCGAGTGGGCGAGCAGGCCGAGATTCGGAGTTCCTAGCCCACCAGCCCACCAGCCCACTAGCCCACTGCTTCAGCCCAGCCCCATCTCCTTCAAGTACCGCTCGCCTCCGCCGGGGAGCCCTTTGCGCTCCTCGACGCGGGTGAGCACCAGCCGATCCTTCGCCCTGGTCATACCCACATACAGCAACCGCCGGCCTTCTTCGATTTCGTTCCTGGAAGGCTCCTTCCCTGCGGGGCTCCCCGGCAGCTGGGCATCCTCGACTCCCACCACGTAGACTCGGGAGAACTCCAGTCCCTTGGTCGAATGCAGGGTGAGCAGATTGACCCGGTTGCGCGCCAGCTCCGGATCCCGCCGAGCCTCCGATAGTGCCACCTGATCGAGGAACCGGCCCAGTTGCTCCATCAAGGTTCCCGGCCCGATCGAATCGATCAGCCGTCGGAGCCGGGTCATTGCGGCGGGATAGCGATCGGCCGCACTCTTTTCCCGCCGGAGCTTACCCATGAGCTGCCGGCCGCCCAGCTTGTCGATCAGCTGTTCGATATCGGGGCTCGAGGCCGCGCCCGGCAGGCTGCGCTCCGAGTCATAGAAGCCGAGGCAATTCGAGTAGCGGCCCAGCGCGAAAATCCGGGAGAAATCGAAGAACAGCTTCTCCTCGTCATTGAATCCAGTCGGGTCGCTCAGCGCCATTCCAATCGCGAGATAATCGAGCAGCGAGACATAGGCGGTCCGCCGGGCCCGCGAGATCTTCTCCCGCTCGAGACGCGGGAATACCTGCGCCAGAGTGCGTGAATCATCCAGCGCATGATGAGCCGCACCACAATCGATCCCGAACGTGGTAGCCAGATCGGTCAACTTGCGGCTGCCGGGATGAAGGGCGCGCGCCAAAGGCAGGGTGTCGTACACCGGGAATCGGTTGCCGGCCGGATGACCTTCCGCCAGTCGCATGAGAATCGGGAAATCGAAGCCGTGCCCGTTGTGGGCCACCAGCACTTCCCCGGCGGCAAATTGCCGGAATCTCTGCCACGCCTCGGCAAAAGCAGGGGCGCTCTGCAGTTCGGCTTCACTGTAGCCGTGCACCTCGCGGGCGCCGGCCGAGACCGGACCGACCGGCCGGATGAGTGTGTGAAACTCATCAACGATCTTCCCATCGCGAACCTTCACTCCCGCCAGCTCGATGGCTTCGGCACTCTCGAGTTCGAGACTGGTGGTCTCGATATCCACCGCCACAAAATCGGCGAAGCCTGACTTCATGTTTCGGCCGGCCGCCCACTGCAGCGCCTTGAACAACTGAAGCGGGCGGGTGTCGGGAGCGATCACCACATCATTGCTCCGGGGAGCGGCACCCGGATCGAGATACTCGACCGTGGTCACTCCCGCATGCCGAAGCATCCCTGCCATCCCGATCTCGGCACCACCCAACCGGTGAAGCCACACCGTCAGGCGGCCATGCCTCGAGTCCCCCAGCTGGGCGCCGAGCGTCCGGGTGAACTCGTCGGAATCGGGATCGCTGATCAGATCCGCATACTCTTCCAGCTTGGTCTGGTACTCGCCCACCCGCTGCGAGAGGAGCTCTTCCACCAGTCGGCCAAGAGTCAGATGCCGGTCGGCAACCGCGGGCAGGTTGGCCAGAGCGTAGAGACAGCGCCGGACCTTCTTCCCGTCTTCATTGTCCTTGGGTGTGGTCTTGCCGAAGCGCTTCAGCCACTCGAACAGCTCCACCCCTTCGCGATCGGCATCGGCCCGGAGAGCAGAATAGAGAGTCCTGGGAAGCACCACCCTGGCGAATTGTTCTGCCAGAATCACATCGGTGGGGTTGGCGATCACTCGAAGCGCGGCCAGGAGGTACTGCACCACCGGATCGTCGGAGATGGCTCGCCCTTGGGCCAGCTGGCAGGGGATCCCGGCCTGAATCAGTGCCGCCTCCAGGGCATCCCCGATTTCATGTCTGCGATACAGCAGAGCGTAGTCGCCCCAGGGTCTCCATTCGCCCCGGCGATCGGCCTTGAGATCGTGAATCACCCAGCGAGCTTCGACGGTGTCGTCGAGGAACCGCTCCACCCCGACCGGCCACGGCGCGTCCCGGGTCGCCCGCAGCTCCTTCTCGGGCCAGAGTTGCGGGTTCTGGGCGATCAGCCGCCGAGCGGTATCGAAGATCTGGCGGGAGCAGCGGCGATTCTCGTCCAGCACAATCTCTTTGGTGATCCGGAACTCGTTGGCAAAGTCCTTGATCACCTGCAGATCGGCTCCGGCCCAGGCGTAGATCGCCTGCTCGTCGTCGCCTACGGCAAAGATGTTCCGGTGACTCTGAGCCAGCCGACGGAGAATGGCATACTGGATCTTGTTGAGATCCTGGAACTCATCCACCAGCAGATAGTCCCACTGCCCCGCGATCTCGGCGGCGATGCTCTCCCGGGTCCGGAGCAGCTGTTCGGTCTTCATCACCAGGTCATCGAAGTCGAGCAGACCCCGGGCCCCCAGGAGGTCGCGGTACTTCTGGTACAACTCGCCCAGCCAGTCCTCCAGCGGGGTACCGCTCACCCGGTGGCGGCTGAACGCCATCAAGGGCCAGCGCAGATCCTTGCGAAACCCGGCTCGCCGCAGCACTTGGAGCTGATACTCCTCGTCGGCGATCCCGAATCCGTCAGGCACCTGCACCGCTTCACCGTGCTTCCGGAGCAGTTGCACGCACAGCGCGTGAATGGTCGACCGGGTTACCACCGTGGCCCGGTCGCCCAAGGCACCGCTCAGCCGGGTAGCGATCTCCCCGGCCGCTTTATTAGTGAAAGTGACGGCGCAGATCCGGGCCGGATCGATGCCCTTCTGTTCGACCAGATAGCGGATCCGCTCGATCAGACAGAAGGTCTTGCCGGCACCGGGCCCGGCCAGCACCAGCACCGGACCGAGGTCGGCCTGAATCGCTTGAAGTTGACGAGCGGTGGGAGTGAACTCGGTGGCGGTCACGCCTTAAAGTAGACGCTCCATCCAGTCGGCGATGGTCTGGGCCAGCTCATCCATGACCTGGTCGGCCGAGCGTCCGGTGCGTTTGAGGACGGCGAACGAATGGTCCCCTCCCTCGACCACGTGAACGATCGCCAGGTCGGAGATCTTCCCGGTTACTTCACGGATCAGGCTGAGGTCGGCCAGAGTATCCCTGGTGCCCTGAAGAAAGAGCATCGGAATCCGGATCTTCCCGAGATGCTCGGCCCGGGCCACCCCCGGTCGGTTGGGGGCGTGAAGCGGGAATCCCAGGAAGACCAGCCCCCGTACGCCGGTGAGCGGGGCGTCCGATTGGGCCGTCGAGGTCATCCGGCCACCGAAGGATTTCCCGCCGGCGAACAGCGGGATGGCGGGAAAGTCCGATCGGGCCAGCTCGCAGGCCGCTCGCACCGTCGCGGTGGCGACCGCCGGAGAATCGGTCCGGCCGGAACCCTTCTCCATATAGGGGAACTGATAGCGAAGCGTTGCGATGTTTCGTTGGGCCAGGCCCTGGCTCACCTCGTCCATGAAGGGGTGGCGCATTCCCGCCCCGGCGCCATGACCCAGCACCAGGAGAGCCCTGGCCTGGGTGGGCATCCGAAGCAGGGCGGAGACGGCACCACCCTCTCGCGGGACTGTTCGTGGCTCAGATGGATAGTTCATCGTTTTGAAGATATAATTGACCTTCCTCACGAGACTTGCAGGCCGCTGTCGCCTTAAGCACCGAGACCGTGTCGCAGATACTGTCCCGCCTTCAAGCTGCTTTCGCCAATCGCTACGGAATCCAGCGTGAACTGGGCCGCGGGGGAATGGCCACGGTCTATCTCGCGATGGATCTCAAGCACGAGCGGGAAGTCGCCATCAAAGTGCTCCATCCGGAGCTGGCGGCGACCATCGGACCCGAACGCTTCGACCGGGAAATCCGGATCGCTGCCAAGCTCCAGCACCCCAACATTCTCGGCCTGTTCGACTCGGGCGAAGCCGACGGCCTGCTCTACTACGTCATGCCCTTCGTGTATGGCGAGTCGCTCCGGGACCGGCTCAACCGGGATCACATGTTACCGCTCGACTTTGCGGTGCATGTGGCACTCGAAGTAGCCGACGCACTCGGCTACGCCCACAGCTTGGGCATCATCCATCGCGATATCAAGCCCGAGAACATCATGATCTCGGGTGGCCACGCCCTGGTAGCCGACTTCGGCATCGCCCGGGCCGCCTCCTCAGCCAGCGGCTCGGCCAAACTGACCGAGACCGGCATGGCGGTGGGCACACCGCTCTACATGAGCCCGGAGCAGGCGGTGGGTGACCAGGTCGGTCCCACCGCCGATCTCTACAGTCTTGGCTGCGTGCTGTATGAAATGCTGACCGGTCACCCACCGTTCAGCGGCAGTAATGCCCGCCAGATCATGGCTCGCCACGCCATGGATCCGGTGCCCAGCATCCAGGTCGTCCGCGACACCGTGCCGGACCAGGTCGAAGATGCGGTGATGGCGGTGCTCAACAAGGTGGTGGCTGACCGGCCCCAGACCGCAGCCCAGTTCACCGAGCTCCTGGGATCGCCGATGGGCGCAACCGCCAATCGCTATGCGGTTTCCCGGGCCCAGCTGCCCCGCCGTACCCTCACCCGCATCTCGCCCTCCGGCGCGGTGACGCTCACGCTCAAGCGGCGTTCCCTGGTGGGAGTGGTGGCCGGTGGAGGGGCCGCTCTCCTGCTGCTGGGTGGTGCCCTGGCCTGGTTCCTTCTTCGACCCAAAACAACGACTGCCGAGAGCGCCGGCGGACTCGACCCCCATCGGATCGCGGTGCTCTACCTCGAGGATCAGAGCCCCGATCACCGGCTGAGTTACGTCGCCGACGGTCTCACCGAGGCGCTGATCGGTGCGCTCAATCAGGTACCCGCGCTCAAGGTCATTTCCCAGGGGGGTGTGGCTGCCTGGCGCGACCCGGCCATTCCCCGGGACAGTGTAGCCCGTGCTCTCGATGCCGGAACCCTGGTGCAGGGATCGGTCGAGCCGGTGGGTGACAAGCTGAGAGTGCAGCTCCGGCTGGTGGATGGAAATACCGGGGTGGATCTCTCGAGCCAGCGAGCCAGCTTCGACCTGCCGGCCGCCGAACTGCTCAAGCTGAGAGATTCCCTGGCGAGCGAGGCGGCCGACCTGATCCGTCAGCGGCTGGGCGAGGAGGTCCGGATCCGGAAGGAACGGGAGGGTACCGGCAACGTCGCCGCCTGGTCGATGGTGCAGCGGGCCAGAGAGCTTCGCCGCCAGGGCGAGGCTGCGGCCCAGAAGGGAGACGAGACCGGTTTCTTGTCTGCCTTCCATCAGGCCGATTCACTCTCGGAGGCGGCAGCCAGACTGGACCCTCGCTGGACCGATCCCCTGGTCCTCCGCGGACTGCTGGCCTACCGCCGAGCCTATCTGCTGGGACAGGGTGATCCCCAGGTGGCGGCACCCTGGATCGATTCCGGCCTGGCCCAGATCGCCCGGTCCTACACCATTCAGCCTAACAATGCCGACGCGCTGGAGATCCGGGGCAACCTGAGATACTGGCGCTGGCTGCTGCAGCTCGAGCGGGACGATCAGAAAGCCAAGGCGCTTCTCAAGGACGCCAAGAACGATCTGGAGCAGGCTACCCGGGTCAATCCCACCCAGGCCGGAGCCTGGGCCTCACTCTCTCATCTCTACAACCAGACCGGGAGCGGCGTCGATGTGAGTCTGGCGGCGCGCCGGGCCCTCGAAGCCGACGCCTTCCTCGATAACGCCGACAAGATCTTCGGCCGGCTCTTCCTGGCCTCTTACGACATCGGACAATTCCCCGACGCATCCCACTGGTGCGGTGAGGCGGTCCATCGATTCCCCGCCGACCCTCGAATCGTGCAGTGCCGGCTGTTCATGCTGACCAGCCGCCAGGAGAAACCCGACGTCGGCCTGGCTTGGCAGCTGAGCGACACGCTGGTGGCTATGACGTCGGAACAGGAGCGGCCTTACTACGCGCTCTACTACAAGACCATGGTGGCGGCGGTGATCGGGCGGGCGGGACTGAAGGACAGCGCCGCGCACGTGCTCAAAGCAGCCAAGGGGAATTCCCAGATCGATCCCCAGGGAGACCTGGAAATGGTGGCCGCCTTCGCCGCACTGCAGGCCGGGGATAAGAACGAAGCGGTGGCTCGGCTCAAGGCCTACTTCGCGGCGAGCCCGGGCAGGCTGGATGCGTTCAAGGATGATCAGGGGTGGTGGTTCCGGGACCTGCAGAGCTACCCCGCATTCCAGCAGCTGATTGGTACCGGCGCCACCAAATAGCCGATTCTGTAGAGGGTTGACCACAGCAGCGGGATCGTGACGTTACAAGGCACCTGGGCTCAGATGACCCTCTGGAATCCACTTAACTCGTTACGGGGCAGTCATTTATATCGCCAGGGATGGCCCTGCAAGCGTACCGCTTCAAGCGGAGCACCAAAACTGCGATAGGTTGGCCCGAGTCATCGCGTTCTCGTGTCTTTTCCCGACCAAAAACTTACCGACATACCCGCGGAGTGCCGCCCCCATGCGTTCACGCTGGTTGCCCGTCGTAGCCGGGCTTCTGCTCGTTTCGGCCTGTTCCGACACCGAAACTCCTACCGCCCCGGTCGCTGCTCCGGCGGCATCCGATGCCAACACCCTGAGCCCGAGTGGCTGTCCCAGCACTCTTCAGCTCCGGACTCAGCTGACCAATCTCTACGTCCAGCCGGGTCAGATCATCATCGTCAATCTGAAGTTCACCGGCATTGAGCTGGCGGTTCTGGCCCGGAAGACCAAGCTGGCCCAGGACCTGATGTTCTTCCTGGTCGACTACACCCTCGATCGTTACCGGAAGAACGAGCTCAGGGGCAAGCAATCGGCCGACACCCAGGCCAAGCTGATCGCACTGATCAAGGGCTTGTACTGCTTTGTCGGGTTGCCCGAGCCGAATCTCTCGAGCTTGTCGTTGGGGCCCGACGGCGCGGCGGAAGTGGTCCAGCCCTCCAACACTGAAACCACCACCGTGGTGACCGACACGAAGTTCGCCGGAGTGACTATCCCACCCGGCGCAATCAACACGGCCACCCTGATCACGATCACTCGTCTGCCCGATTTCCCCGGTCCGCTCAACACCCAGCTGGACCAGTATCCGGCATTCTACCAGTACACTTCGTCTTCATCGGAGAATTTCACCACCGATGTCGTGGTGGGAACCTGCCAGGTCGCCGATTTCACCCCGCCGGATTACAACCGTCTGGTGATCGGGCACAACGTCGGAACCGGGATCGAGCTGCTGCCACGGGTTCCTGCTCCATTCCTGGACTGCAGTCAGCTGCTCAGCATGGGGGACCCGGCCAACGGGTGGTTCCAGTATGTGAGCCGGGGCATGCGCCCGTTCCAACAGGTCGCGGCCAAGCTGCTGCTGCCTCAGAAAGCTTACGCCGCCTCGGTGCTGGGCACCTGCTGTCTGGGCGGCAGCTCCAAGAGCTTCAGCCCCTTCGGCGCGGTCGATCCGCTCACTCAGGCCGGCGCAATCAGCCCGTCCAGCTTTGTCAGTCTCGCCGGTACCGCGGTGGCTTCCTCGCTCCTGCCGAGTATCAAGGTGGTGACTCCCCAAGGCAGGCCGGTTTCAGGACTCTCGGTCAACTTCGGGCTGACCCCGGGGTCCGACGGGAGTATCAGCGGCGCGGTGCAGACTACCAACGCCGACGGTGTGGCGACGCTGGGCGGCTGGACCGTGGGCGCCGGGAATGCCACGGTGACCGCGACGGTGACTCCGTTGACCGGAAGCACGGTGACCAACAATCCCGTCAGCTTCACCGCTGAAGTAGTTGGTCAGACGGTCATCCCCTACGTAGCTACCGGCTATCGCTACCTGGTCATCGGCTCGGCCGCGCCGCCTTCTGGCTTCGAGCAGCCCGGCTTTACCGGGGAGTCGTCCTGGCC
>CAZOES010000001.1:17336-50199 GCA_964578865.1 uncultured Gemmatimonadaceae bacterium
GGCGGCAATAACGTGGTGGCGGTTCGGGCCCGAGATCGGGGCCGGACCAGCTACTTCGACATGGAGGTCAAGCTGGGCGAGTAACCCAAACCGTTAACTGCCCCCCCCAGCAGCGAGCCCCGGTCCGACTCCAGTCGGGCCGGGGCTCGTGTTTCCTTCGAGATGAGGCTGACGGGGTGTCCGCCTTGTCTCTCACCGGTGGTAGAGCCGTCTACTCCTGTGACCATCATCATGGCTCTGCCACAATCCAATGACCACATTGCCGCGTTGTTCCTGATCCAGTTCGTTTTGGCCCTGACTGTTCGAGGAAATCAGCATGCGCAGTCTTCTCCGTCGCATCGGCGTGTTACTCTTCGGTCTTACCGCGGTAGTCTCCTGCAACGATTCGAACGGGCCCTCAACCGGACAGCTCTCCCTCCTGCTGAAGGACGCTCCCGGCGATATCCTGACGGCCGTGGTCACCGTCGATGAGATCAATCTGCAGGGCAGCGGTGGCACCACCATCCTCCGGAGCGACCCCTTCACCACCGATCTGCTCACCCTCGCCGCGGATGCCGATACCATCCTTCGGAGCGCGGTAGTTCCGTCGGGAAGCTACTCGCAGCTTCGCTTCGTGATTTCCGGCGCCTACATCGAGGTGGACAACGGCGACGGCACTACCAGCATCTATGCCTCGTCACCGGATTATGCCGGCCTCCCTCCCGGAGCCACGGTCGCCGGCAACCTCCAGATGCCGAGCCTGGGAACCAGCGGACTCAAGGTGAATCTGCCGGGCGACGCACTGGTGATTCACGGGGGTGACGTGCAGATCCTGTTGCTCGACTTCGATGTATCCCAGAGCTTCGGCCACCCGGCCGGGAACTCAGGCCAGTGGGTTATGCACCCGGTGATCAACGGCGCCAGCGTGACTACCACCGGTGGAGCCCGGGTCGATCTCAGCCTGGGGCAAGAGGTGATCCTTCCCGCGGGCGTTGAACTGACGGGCTTCACCGCCACCCTCACCGGCACTGATGGGATGCCTCGCACCGCCCCATTCACTGCCGGCACCACCGCCGCAGTCTTCTCGGCCAACTTTGGCTTTCTGGCACCGGGGACGTACTCGGTCCAGATCACCGGTCCGGCCGGAGTGGCCAGCTTCACCACCGATCCGGGCCTTCCAGGCAGTATCGAGGTGGTGGCAGGAGACCAGGCCAGCGTCGCGTTTGTGATTACTGCAGCCAGTTAGCGAGGTCCGGTCCTGGCCCTTAGCCGCCGGGGCTAAGGGCTAACCGGCCCGCAGCCTAAGTCCCAGCGGCACCGTGAGTTGATTTCCTGCTGACCGGACGCCACACCTGACCCTGTGCGCTGAGGCACAGCGGCCCCCCCTCCCTTTCCCTTAATGAGCAGCAGCCAAACGGCGCCCTCCCGCCTGCCCCCAGGCACGAAGAGGGCGCCATTCTGTGCCCCGTGGAGTCCCATGAAAAAAGCTGCTGCTCAGCAGCCCAGCGGAATGCTGGGAAGCGCAGGTAAGTGGTTTACCGCGCTCATCACAAGTGTCGCAGCCCTGGCCGGCCTGTTGGTGAACGCCCAGAGTCTGGGTCTCACCTCCTGGCTCGGCTCGGTCGACCTCGGGATTACCGCCCACGCGGCCCGCCGTATCGTGGTGGCGCCGAAGGCCGATACCCTGCTGGCAATCGGGGACACCGCAATACTGGCGGTGACGATCACCGACCGGCGCGGCGCCGTACTTATGGGAGCCTTTGTCGACTGGAAGAGCGACGACAGTAACGTGGTGGTGGTCGATACCAGCGGGATGGTCATCGCGAGAGGACCCGGTACCGCCAAAGTTACCGCCCAGGTGCGCGATCTCAACGCGGTGGCTCACATCAGCGTGATTCAGAAACCGGAAAAGATGGTGCTGGCGAGTGATAGCGCGGTGCGGGTTTTCGAGGGAGACACCCTGCGCGTCAAAGCCCATGCCCTCGATGCCCGGGGCCACGTGGTGCGCGGCAAACCGGCTCGCTGGCAGAGTGGCGACTCCACCATTGCCACCGTCGACTCCACCGGTCTGCTCAGCGCCCGCGGCCCCGGCCGGACTACCCTGCGCGCCACTGTAGCTGGACTGGAATCGAACCTCTCGGTCCAGGTCGATCTCGCCGCCGCCACCCTCGGCATTCTGAGCGGTGCCGGGCAGCGGGGGCCGGCCGGACGGCCTCAGGGCGAACCGATCGTGCTGCTGGTGCTGTCACGCAGTGGATTGCCGGTGCCGGGAAGCACCATCGCGCTGACAGCTGACGCGGGGAGTATCGAGCCAGCCTCCGGCACTACCGACAAGTCCGGCCGTCTGCGGGCCAACTGGATCCTCGGCCCCCGTCCCGGTCCCCAGAAGCTCCGGGCCCGGGTGCTAACCCTCGACAGCACCGTGACCATCTCGGCCGAAGCCGACCCGGTCCCGGGGAATACCCGGGTAGAACTGGTTGGCCCGCCGCCGGCCGGTGACGTTGGCACGGCGCTGGAAGAACCGGTGGTCATCAAAGTCACCGACTCGGCCGGGACTCCGCTCTCCGATATCCCCGTCAGCCTCACGGTACTTGACCGCGGCGCGATCTCGGCTCAGTCCGAGCGCACCGATTCGATCGGCCGGTTGGCCGCCAGGTGGACCTTGGGTCCCCGCTCAGGACCGCAGCGTCTCCGGGTGGAAGTGGGGAATCCCAAGACCCTGCCGCCCTTCACGGTGAGCGGAACCGGTCTCCCCGGCGCCGCCGCGACTATCGTGATCAAAAGCGGTTCCAGGACTGAAGGAATCGCCGGCAAACCGCTGGCCCAGCCGGTGATCGTCACCGCCCAGGACGCCAACGGCAACGCCGTGCTGGAAGGAATGGTCTCGGTGCACCCGCGGAACGGCAGAGTCTCCGATGCGGCGCCCCGGCTCGACCCTCAGGGACGCGCAGTGGTTCAGTGGACTCTGGGTGACACGGCTGGCACCCAGGTGCTGGAGGTCCGGATCGCCGGCATCGATTCGGTGGCCCAGGTGACGGCTCGCGCCGCCGCGGGTCCGCCGTCGATGATGACCATCAAGGAAGAGGTGGGTAAGACCGGACCGCTGGTCACCATCACTGCCACGGTAACCGACGCCCATGGCAATCCGGTAGCCAAAGCACCGGTGGGATTCTCCGCCAACGGCGGCAAGGTGGGAACCGCGAAGACCGTGACCGACCAGAACGGCCGGGCCGTGACCAGGTGGACCCCCGGCACCAAGCCGGCAACTCAGACGCTCACCGCCAAATTGAGCGGAACCAGAGTCACGGCCAGCTACACCGCAACGCCGGCGCCACCCCAGAAAGTCGTGGTGACACCGGCGAAGAACAAGAAGCGGTAGGTCAGCGCAACGAGCCGAGGATACTCTGCAGATTGAGCGACTTCGACTGAGCCTGAATCTGGTCCTGCAGCTTGGGGAAGAGGCCCTTGGCCTCTTCCTGGAATCGGGCGAACAGCGCTCGTAGATCCGCCGCGCTGAGACTGCGGCCCTGAGCGTAGTACTGCTTGGCGACGTGGCCCAAAGCGTAGGTGCTGGCGAAGGTCACCGCCGCACCAGCAGACACTCCAGCCACACCACCGAGCATTCCCCCCAGCAGTCCTTTGGTCAGTCCACCGAACACCTTTCGGACCGCACCCTCTACCACCTGAGCCGCGGCGCCGATCCCCAGTGTCCCCGCCAGATCCTTGATCTGATTGGCATCCAGCTGCTGACCATGCTTCTGGCCAATCTGATAGACCATCCGGAGTTGCAGCGGGAGAATCGCGAGATTGGCCAGCCCTTCAGGCAGCAGTTCCAGCGCTGCGGCGATGATCGCCTGCTGCTGAATGAACTCGTCTAGACCGGCAACTGGAGGAGGGGAACCACTGTTTACCTGAGCGTTGGCGGCTGCCCGGGCCTGCTGATCGACCCCCGCCACGCTGGCGGCCGGGAGACCAAGCGCCGAGCGGAGCTCGGCCAGAAACTCGATCTCCTTCTGATTGGCCGGGCCGTCGGTGTTGCAGACTACCACCGCGGTCTCATAGGCCAGCCGCCGGGCTTCGTCGCTGGAGAGCCGCTGGGTGACATTGCTCAGACGTACTTCTCCGGCCGCCACCTGCTGGGCCACGTTCCCCACACTGCTTACACCCAACCGGTTCAGGGACTCTTCCAGCTTCACCCGCTCTTCAGCCGAAGCCTGCCCATCCGCCAGCGCCGCCAGCAGCGCGATAGTGACAATCGGTTCGCGATCAGAGTCGTTCATAGCACTGCTCCGTGACAAATTGACCCGCGCACTTGGGGATGCATCTGTCAGGTAAGCTATTCTGTTTCGGGCTTCACCGCTGGAGCTTCAGCCGCGGTTGCTCAAACAGACCCGGCGAACACAAGCTGTGAGAACAGGATTCATGGGATTCAACAGGATGAAAAGGATTCAATCCTGCTAATCCTGCTAATCCTTTCAATCATGTTTCCACTCTCGGTTCATAGCATGAGCAATCCACGGCGCACTGCGACGCTCACTGCTTCGGTACGTGTACGCACCCCGAGCTTGGTGAAAATCGAGCGGAGGTGGAACTTCACGGTGTGATCGGTGAGACCCAGCGCCTCCGCGATTTCGCGATTGCCCAGGCCTTCACCCAGGAAGCGCAGCAGTTCCCGCTCCCGGGGGGTGAGATGCTCGCCCGAGTCGATCTGAGAGACTCGTGGCAGATGGGTGGTCACCGAAGGATCCCGCACCGCCAGCCCGCTGGCCACCGCGCGCAGCGCCGCTTGCAGCTGGTCCCGCGACACCCCATCGGAGAGGACACTCACCCCGCTTTGCTCCAGGTCGGCCATCAGCCCGGTGCTCACCTCCTCGCCAACCAGAGCCAGCACCGGGGTGCGGCCGACCGGCAGGGCCGGTGTTTCGCTTCCCCTGCCGTTCAATACCAGCAACACCACGTCGGCCGACGCAGCGTCACTTACCGCGGCCAACTCGGCGCCGGGACCGAGCAGTTCGCGATAGTTAGCGGTCTCCCGGCCCGAACCGGCCCGAATCAGGACCCGGAGCGGCGCCATGCCTGCAGCCTTCGGGTAGCCCAGCGGAGAGCTTCCTCGCCCGGAACGGCGAGGGCCAGACCGCCGACGATCATCGTCGTCAGACCGACCACCGCCCCGGTAACGTCCAGCACCGGTCCCCCGGAGTTCCCCGGTGCCACATCGAGATCGAGCTGCAGCCAGCGGTGCCGCCGGGCCGGACCGGGTAGAGCGGCGAATTCGGGTGCGGTTCCCAGAGCGTGCACTACCCCGGTCGACAGGGCACCCACGACCCCGAGTGGATGACCCATCGCGAATACCAGCATCCCGGCCTTCAGACGGTCGGCTCGGCCCAGCGACACCGGATTCAGGTCGAGATGAGGGACCCTGAGCAGCGCCAGATCCCTTGCCGGATCCCGGGCGATCAACCGGCCGGGCCTGGTAGCCCCGCGGCTATTGGTGATTTCCGGCTGGTCGTGGGTCGCGACGTGGGCGTTAGTCAGCACCAACCCGTCGCCCCAGGCGATTCCGGCACCGAGCTGTTGCGGTCCACTGCGGAGTTCAACGGTCGATTCCCGGATCCGGCGGGAAAGCGCAGTCACCGCGTCCTGCGCCCCCAGGATGGTGGCCAGCGCGGTCATGCGGTACGGCGGGGCCGCTCGCCAACGAGAAGCTCAGCCGACGCTTTCACGCCTCCGCGTACCAGATCGAGCTTGAGGGTGCGACCAACCATCTCGGGCTTGAGCAGGCCAAGCAGGTCTTCGGGACTCTCCACCAGCTGGCCGTTAGCAGCCACGATCACGTCGCCCAGCAGCAAACCACCAACCGCGGCGGGTCCGTCGGGATCGACCTCCAGCACCACCAGACCACCGGAATCGTTGAGGCCGATGCGCTTGCGGGCGTTGTCGGAGAATCGCACCGGCTGCAGCGCGGCGCCGAGATAACCACGGGCCACGTAGCCCTTGGTCAGGAGCGCGGAAAGCACCCGCTCCACTGTCTTTACTGGAATGGTGGTCGCCAGACCACGACTCAAGCCGCCCGAGTTGATACCGTGAATCTTCCCCGAAACGTCTACCAGCGGTCCGCCACCCAGTCCCGGGTAGATCGTGAGGTCGGATTGCAGCCGGGAGTCGATCTCCCCACCCTTCCAGCTGCGCCAGGAGCCTCCCACACTACTCACCGCGCCGAAGCTCGAGCGGGGACCCGATTCATCCAGTCGTCCCAATGCGAGCACCAGGTGACCCGGCGTAAGAGAGGTGGCCGCAAACTCGGCGACCGGCGCCAGACCGGTGGGAAGCCTGAGTACCGCGAGATCGGTTCCCGGATCACGTCCCTGCAGTGTCGCGCTGACCGACTTTCCGTCCGGCAGCGTGACGGTGATTCCCTCGGTACGGCGAATGGTGCCGTCGGTTGTGACTACCAGTCCGTCCCGCCAATGCACCCCGCTCGAGGGCAGCCGGGGACGGGCATGGACGGTGACGACGGAGCGGGCCGATTGCTCGACCGCATGGGCCAGAGCATCGGACAGGGCCTGCAACAGGCCTTGGGAACTGCTGGACATCGATTGGTCCCTCCAGTGAGATGCGAACTACCTGGAAGGGAATGTGGGTGAGGGGGGAAGGGGCTGGTATTAGTCGAACGGCTAGGGCTGACGGGGGACGGGAGACGGGAGACGGGAGACCACCGACTGGGCAAACTCCGAGATCAGCGGATGGGGCAAGTCCTTCAGAGCCGAACGCTCGGGTTGGAACAGTGTGGCGAAGAAGAATGGGTGGCCATCCAGCTCGACCGCCCGGACCTCTCCTGCCCCATCGCGCGCGGCAACTTTGAGTGGCCCCGACTCGAGCCGGGCCGCGTAACGCGGACTCAGACCGTAGTTGCAGTGATACCCTTCGGTGGTCTCGTTGCGGCCGTACAGTCGAGCCAGACGGGTCCCCGGCACCAGCCGTATGTCACCGGTCACCTCCACCAGACCGCAACTCAGCGGCGCGATCACCGGGTCCTGCGCCTCCGGCTGCAGCTCGGCGTGGGCCGGTTGGCTCACGTCCCAGACATTGGCGGCGTATTCCAGCATCGCATGCTGAAAACCTCCGCAGGTGCCGAGAAAAGGGACCTGTTCTTCCCGGGCCAGGCGGATTGAACCGAGCGCCGCGGCGGTATCGGCGTAGGGACTCGCGGGCACCAGCCAGATTCCGCTGTAACCCGCGAGCCGAGCCGCGGCATTGCGCCCGATCGTGGCCGTGTCGATCCAATCCCAGTTGAGATCCAGCCCGGCATCCTTCGCCGCGCGACCCAGGGCCAGCGGGATCGCTCGGTGGGCGGTCACGTGAGGATTGAAATCGCCGATCAGCGCAATACGAGCCATCTACTTCGCCAGCCCGAGCTGCTTCAGAAAGGAATAGGCGTCGTAGTAGTCGCCCTGATAGGCGATCTTGTCGCCTTTGAGGCGGACCAGGGTGGCGCCCTTGAAGCTGAACTTCTTCCCGGTGGCCTTGGTGCCATCCGACAGCGGGCCGGTGTTGGTTCCGCTGAAGGTCCAGGTAAAGGCAATGCCATCCGGACCGACGATCGGCGGAGTCGAATCGCGGATCCAGGCGCAATCAGGTGCCGCAGTGATGAACGCCTGGATCACCAGCTTTTGAGCCGAGTCACGACCCACAACAGGGACACCTACGGTCGCGTCGTAGTAGGTCACGTCGTCGGCGAACGAGGTTGCCGCTCGAGCCGCGTCGTGAGCGTTCCACCCGGCCATGTACTGATCGACCACCGCGACCGGATCAACCGCCGGGGGCGCGGGTTCACTGGGGGGCGCGGGGGTGGGAGCCTTGCAGCCGGTGAGAACCAGCAGCAGCGCAGCGGCGCGGAACCAGAAACGCGACATTTCAGTTCTCCCTTTCAAGTTCGCGGTGAACAACAAAACTGATGACCGCAAAGACGCGAAGACGCCAAGGTTCCTTCGCGGCTTTGGGTCTTTGCGGTGAATAGCATTGGAGAATCGAAAAACGGGACGACAGATGGTAGCGCCTCAACCTCAACTCGTCTAGCAGCACTGGCTCTGGAGCCCGGGCAGAGGTAGCATGTTGCTCATGCCAAAATTGTTCTTCGCCACACTCGTCCTCGGGCTCTGCATGATCCCCGAAGCCTCGGCTCAGATTTCCCGTCCCCTCAGCATGGCTGGTCGCTCAGCGGTATACGCCCCACATGGGGCGGTCGCCACCAGCCAGCCTCTCGCTACTGCCGCCGGTCTCGCCGTGCTGCAGCGGGGCGGCAACGCGATCGATGCAGCGGTGACTGCCGCCGCGGTGCTGAATCTGGTCGAGCCTCACATGACCGGAATCGGGGGCGACATGTTCGCCCTGATCTGGTCGGCCAAAGAGAAAAAGCTGGTGGCGTTGAACGCCAGCGGACGGGCCGGAGCAGGAATGACCCGGGCAGCACTGATGGCCCGGGGCCTGAAGGAAGTCCCCATCAACGGCGCCGAGCCGATCACCGTGCCAGGGGCGCTTTCAGGGTGGGCCGAGCTGCTCAGGAAGTACGGCACCATCACCCTGGCTCAGGCGCTTCAACCGGCCATCGACCTGGCCGAGAATGGATTTCCAGTCTCGCCGATCATCGCCGGTCAGTGGGCGGCGGAGGTAGACCGGCTCAAGAGGGATGAAGGAGCCAAGGCACTGTTTCTGATCGACGGCACCCGCGCGCCCCGAGCCGGCGAGTGGTTTCGCAATCCCGATCTGGCTGGTTCGCTTCGAGCGATCGCCAAGGGCGGACCGGCGGTGCTATACGGCGGGCCGCTGGGCCGGAAGATCGTCGACCGGGTCAAACAGCTGGGCGGTTTCCTGACCCTCGAAGACTTCAAAGCCCAGAAGGCCGACTGGGTCGAGCCGATCAGCGTTCCCTTTCAAGGCTATCGGGTCTGGGAGCTGCCGCCTAACAATCAGGGGATTGCTGCGCTGGAAATGCTCCGGATTCTCGAGAAAGAGGATCTCAAGAGTCTGGGCCAGAACTCGGCACCCTATCTCCATCGATTGATCGAGGCCAAAAAACTGGCCTTCGCCGATCTGGCCCGGTACATCGGGGATCCCAAGGCCATGACCACCCCGGTCACCGACCTGGTGAGCGACCGCTTCATCGCCGCCCGCCGGGCCAGGCTGGACCTCGCCAAAGCCGCCGAGCGACAGGAGCCGGGCGAAGCCAACACCCACAGCGAGACCATTTATCTCACCACCGCCGATGCGGAGGGAAATATGGTCTCCTTCATCAACAGTCTGTTCGAAGCATTCGGGTCGACCGTGGTGGTGCCGGGAACCGGCTTTGCGCTGCAGGACCGGGGCGCGGGCTTCACCCTGGAAGAGGGACTTCCCAATACGGTCGCCCCCGGCAAGCGCCCATTTCACACTCTGCTCCCGGGGTTCGTCACCCGCACTACACCGCAGGGTGAAGTGCCCTGGATGAGTTTTGGAGTGATGGGTGGGTCGATTCAGCCCCAGGGGCATGTGCAGCTGCTGCTCAACCTGCTGGTCTTCGGCATGAATCCCCAGGCCGCGGCGGATGCGGCGCGGTTCCGCCATTTCACCGGGCTCAGGATCGGGCTGGAGTCCCCTATCCCCGATTCTGTGCGGGCCCAGCTCGCAGCGATGGGTCATCAGATTGAGGATCTCCCACCCGGCAGCGCGGGCGGGGCTCAGCTGATTATCAAATTGGAAAAGGGGTACGTGGCCGCTTCCGATCCGAGAAAAGATGGAATGGCCGCCGGGTACTGAGGTGTGATGAAGGTGGACCTACTTGATCATCCCCCGCAGGAACAAACCCATCACCCACGCGGCGGCGGTGCCCAGCAGCCCGGAGCCGGCCTGAGCGTGGTGCTTGGCAAACATCGAGACCAGCCAGGCCGGCATATAAGCCGGGGCATTGGGATTGGCCTGGAACCGCTTGAGAGCATCCCGCAGAGCCGCGCAGGAGCCCCAGCGGCGCTTGGGATCGCGGGCCAGGCAACGATCGATGATTGCAGCGAGGGCTGGTGGAATATCTGGTGCCATACTGTGAAGCGGGGGCGCGTTCTTCACGGTCCGCTGAGCCGCCAGGGAGATCGCCGACTCGCCATTGAACGGCAGCCGCCCGGCAAGCGCCCGGTAGGCCACCAGACCTAACGAGTAGATGTCGGTCCGGTAGTCGGCATCCCACTGCCCCAGCGCCTGCTCGGGCGACATGAACGCCGGAGTGCCAAAGCCCTTCTGCACCTCCGACCGGGAGTGCTCCGAAGTCCGCAGGGTAGCAATCCCGAAGTCAGTCAGGAAGGGCCAGCCCAGATCCTCATGGAGCAGGATGTTAGCCGGCTTTACGTCGCGGTGGACCACGCCCTCGGCGTGGGTATGCGACAGCGCGTCGGCGATCGGGATCATGACCCGAAGAACCTGGTCGACCGGCAGCCGGCGGCCCACCGGCAGCAGGTCGGCCAGCGATTGACCCGGGATGTACCGCATGACTGCCATCGCCAGGTTGTCGCGATGCAAAAAATCGTGGCAGGGAACGATGTGGGGATGGGCCAGCTTGGCCGAAATCATCGCCTCGCGACGGAACCGCTCCCGGTTTTCTATGGAGGCACCGGCCTTGGGATCGAGCAGCTTGAGGGCCACCAGCTTCCCTTCCAGGCGATCGAAGGCCAGCAGCACCACACTCATTCCGCCCTTCGCGATGGTCCGCTCGACCTCGTACCGGTCGCCGGCAAGCGCGGTAACCTGGCGTTGGAACTCTACCAGTTCCTCCGCCGGGCTTTCGGCTCCGGGTGCGGTGCAGGTTGCGGTCATCGTGATACCGGTTTGGGACTGGTCTCAGTAAGGCACGTGCTATGCCCAAACTACAGCTGTGTTACTATATGTATTACAACGACTTAGCTCTTCAGGCCCAACTCGATCCGCTCGCTTGCGGGATTGGCAATCCCATTTCCGAACAGCGCTTCAGTCACTAGCCCACTAGCCCACTAGCCAACTACCCCACTAGCTCACTGCTCTACTAAGACACCGCCCGGCGCCCGAGGGTTGCCACCAGAAACACCCTGACTATTCTCTCCATCCCCATCGATTTCGGACTCACCGTGTATTCGATTCGCAACCTACTCCTATTGGTCGCAGCCGTTGCCTCGACGTTACAGGCCCAGGAACAACCCAAGCCTCGGGCTCGAGCACTGGGTGTAATTAACGGTACGTTGGAACCGGGCCCCCTCAACGCCATTACCGACGTAGCCGGCGTAAAGGTGGGGCAAACGACGGTTCGGCAGGGTGATTCGGTACGCACCGGGGTCACCGCAATCCTGCCGCACAGCGGCAATCTGTTTCTCGAACGGGTCCCCGCCTCCATTCACGTCGGCAACGGTTTCGGCAAACTGCTCGGCGTCACTCAAGTCCGAGAACTCGGCGAGCTGGAGACCCCAATATTGCTCACCTGCACCCTCTGTGTATGGAGGGTCGCTGATGCTCTGGTATCAGAATTGTTGGCTCAACCCGGCATGGAGCAGGTCCGGTCAATCAACCCGGTAGTGGGCGAGACTAATGATGGATATGTGCTGAATGTGATTCGCCGGAGGCTGGTTACTCAGGCCGACGTGCACCACGCGCTGGTCTCGGCCAACAGCGGTCCCGTCGCTGAAGGGAGTGTGGGTGCCGGCGCTGGCACTATCGCTTTCGGCTGGAAAGGAGGGATCGGCACCGCGTCCCGCAAAGCCAAAGCGGCGGACAGCAGCTGGACTGTCGGGGTCCTGGTCCAGACCAATTTCGGCGGCGACCTGACCATCCTCGGCGTGCCGGTGGGGCGAGCCTTGGGGAGAAATGGGGTAAGCAAGGAGGCAGTCGATCAGGGCAAGAAGGGATCGATCATGATGGTGGTCGCGACCGACGCGCCACTCTCCAACCGCAACCTCGACCGGCTGGCTGCCCGCGCGATCATCGGTCTGGGGCGAACCGGTGCGGTAGGCGACAATGGCTCGGGCGACTACGTCATCGCCTTCTCCACTCACCCGAGTGTGCGGCGTGCCCGCGGGGCACCGCGGCTTACCGGCAGCGAGATCGGTAATGACCAGATGTCGGACTTATTCGAGGCGGTAGTCGAGGCCACCGAGGAGGCGATCTACAACTCGCTCTTCACTGCAACCACGGTGAAAGCGAACGGATACGTGGTGGAGGCACTGCCGGTGGATACGGTGATGAAGATTCTCAGGACGAGAGGGGCGGTGAAGTAAGACGGACAGACGGACAGACGGACAGTATTCAGCTGTCCCAGTTCCGCCTGTCCATCTATCCGCCTAGCCGCCTAACCGCCTAGCCGCCTACTGCCGGCAGCTCCCCTTCGGATCCGGCTTCTCTTTATCCACCACGACTCGATGATCCAGGTTGGCAACCGCAATGGCCACATCGGCCACCAGGTTGTCGACCTTGGTCATGTGGACGTAGTCGATGTACATCGGCTCGTCAGTCACCTGGTGATAGTCCGAGTGACCGCCGGTGGTAAAGAAGGCGATCGGAATACCGTAGCGGGCGTACTCGTAATGATCGCTCCGGCAGTAGATGTTCATCGGGTGACCATTGGCATCCATCGAATAATCGAAGGTGATGCCGTGCTTGCCGGCGGTATTCACCTTCTCGATGATATCGCCCAGCTCGGTCGACAGGCGGCGTGAGCCAACCACCTGCAGGTAGTTCGGGCTTCCCCGCAGTACTCCCCCTTCCTTGCTGGCCCCGGTGACATCCCAGGAGTCGCCCCGTCCCACCATGTCCATGTTGAGCTGAGCCACGATCGAATCGCGCGGCACGGTGGGGTGATCGGTAAACCAGTGGGAACCCAGCAGACCCTTCTCTTCACCCACATGCCACACAAAAATGATCGAGCGCTTCGGCTTGGTCTTCATCGCGGCGAACTTTTCGGCGATTTCCAGAACGCTCACCGAGCCGGAGCCGTCATCGTCGGCACCGTTGCTGATCGAGTCCGGACGTGCGGTGCCGGGATGGGCTGACCGCCACTCGGCCAGATCGGCATTGACCTTGGCCTGCTGGTCGGGGGTCGCCTGCTTACCCCCATCTTCGGCGCCACCGGGGCGAACCTCGTGGAGGAAAATCCGCATCGAGTCGTGATCGACTGCGGTTCCGGTCATTCCGATGTGGTCGTTGTGGGCTCCGATCGCGACGTACTGACCCTTGAGGTTCTTGTCGCTGCCGGGCAGCACCGCGACCACGTTGCGGGCCGGATAAGGGGTCGGTGCAACCACCACCTTCATGTCCAGCGCGACGGTCTTACCTGCAGCGCCCATGGTGAGCTGATCCAGCGCGCCGTCGAACAACTTGGCGCCGCCGGCCTGGGTGAACACGATCGATGGCGGTGCGGTGACAGCCGGAGGCGGATTGTCCGGATCGTCGATGAAGGTCGCCGGGCGGCGGAAGATCCCTACGAACTGCTCATTCGCAATCACTCCGACTGCGGCGGCCGAAGGCGCCCGCCTGGCCATCCCACGGATAGTCCGGTTCCCCCCACCAGGCGGCAGAGTGAACACCACCAGCTTGCCGCCACTCTGCTCCGGGGTGAATGAATTGGTGTCGGTCACCGAGCCGCCGAACAGAACCGGTAGGTCAGTTCTGGCAAATGACGCGAGTCCCCGCGCAGCCCAATCGCTGCCGTACACCAGCGAGGTTTCGCCTGCCGTCAATGTCGACGTCGAATCGATCGACCGAACCTTGAACGGGAGGGTCTGGAAGTAAGTGCCGTTGTCACCCATCGGGATGAGCTTGAGGCGCTTCACTTCGCCGGCGATGTAGTCCGTCCCTTTCACATTGCCCAGCGTCCCGGCCTCCCGACCCTGCATTGAGTCATCGGCAAAAACGTAGAGCCGGCTCATCAGGTCATCGGCGGTGATATCGGCCTTGGTCGGCTTGGCCGGCCGAGTCCGGGGCAGTGTGGTGGCCGGGGCTGGGACAACTGGGGTAGGGGCGGACGGTGCGGCTGGGCCTTGGGCCGAGAGGGCCATGGGGACCAGCAGGAGCACCGCACTATAAGGAAAGGGTCGCATCAACAGGCCTTGGAGGGGTTAGCGGAACCAGATAGCAGGAAACACCCGTAGTTACGCGAAAGATCGTACAAGTGCTGAACGACGTTGCAGCCAAGAAACGTCCGGAAGGTGCATTTAGTTACATAATTCTTCATTTCGGATAGCAACCTTCCGACAACTACACCTGTCCAAGTTGGCAACCCAAGCTCAGGCAGACCGGCTGTGTCTCTCTTCGTAGGCCTACTGCTCGCCGTTCAGTCGACTCAGGTGGCCAGCGCCGTCTCAATCCCGGCCACTGAGGGCATCGGCGCCAGCGTTTCCAGCCTTACCGCAGTTCGGGCCGACATCCCTCCGGTCCTGGATGGCAAGGACGACGACCCGGTCTGGGCCCTCGCTCCGTTGATCACCGGCTTTAAAGAGGTGAGACCCTCCGAGGACGCCGAGCCGAGACAGAAGACGGCGGCGCGGGTGGCATTCGACGCGCGCAATCTCTATGTCTTCGTGCGGGCCTACGACACTGCCCCCGACAGCATCATCAAGCTGCTATCCCGTCGCGACGTTCAGACCGCCTCCGACCAGATCATTGTGATGGTCGACTCCTATCACGACCGCCGGACCGGCTATGAATTCGCCGTGAATCCGGTAGGGGTGAAGGCCGACTACGCCGTCTACAACGACGGCAACGAAGACGGTGCCTGGGATGGAGTCTGGGATGCGGCGACTCAGGTCGATTCTCTCGGCTGGACCGCTGAGTTCCGGATACCACTCAGCCAACTGCGCTATCCGGTCGGGTCGACCAGAACCTTCGGATTTCTGATCTGGCGCTCGATACAGCGCTACACCAGCCAGATGTCCTGGCCGTTGATCCGGCAGTCGCGCAACGGCTTTGTGTCGCAGTGGGGTGAGTTGCACGGGCTGAGCGACCTCGCCCCGCCCCGCCGGGCCGAGTTGACGCCCTATGTGGTAGCGAAGAGCGAACCGATCGCCAACCAAGCCGATGGGTTTGATCGTCACAATGGCGCCAATGTCGGCGCCGATCTGAAGTACCGGCTGGCCTCCAATCTCACCCTCGACGCCACCATCAATCCCGATTTTGGCCAGGTCGAGGCCGATCCCTCGGTACTCAACCTGACCGCGTTCGAGACCCAATTCGAAGAGCGGCGGCCCTTCTTCATCGAGGGTCGCGGGCTGTTCAACTTTGACGTCAACTGCAACCAGGTGAACTGCAGCGGGGAGGGATTGTTCTATTCTCGCCGTATCGGCCGGCCGCCTCAACTCACCCAGTTCAGCAGCGAAGCCTCGGCCAAGTCCACCACAATCATCGGCGCTGCCAAGATCACCGGGCGGCTTCCCGGCGGGATCGGACTCGGGGTGCTCAACGCGGTGACCGATCATGAGACCGGCCCCGGCAAAGCGACCATCGAGCCGTACACCAACTACTCAGTGGTCCGGCTCAACCAGGACCACAGTGGTGGCAAGGGTTCTATTGGCCTGATGTTCACCGGAGTGAACCGCTCGCTCGACCAGTGGAGCAGGACCGACCTGCACCGGAGCGCCTACGTTGGCGCGCTGAACTTCCGGCAACAGCTGTTCAACAGCCGCTATGAAGTCGCCGGCAATCTCGACTTCAGCCGCGTCGCAGGAAGCAGCGAAGCGATCGCCCAGACCCAGACCAGCGCGGTGCACTTCTACCAGCGGCCCGACGGGGATCTCGATTTCGACTCTACCCGCACCTCCCTCTCGGGAAGCGCCCAGGAGCTCAGCTTCGGCAAGATCGCGGGCAATCGGCTCAAGTTCCAAACCAGCTATTCCCGCCGCTCGCCCGGCTTCGAGATCAACGACCTCGGCTTCCTGCTGCAGGCCGATCAGCAGAGCTGGAACAACTGGGCTGGGCTGCAGTTCTACAAGCCCAATCGGGTATACCAGAGCCTGCGCTGGAACTTCAACTGGTGGCAGCTGTGGAGCGCCGCTGGATTGCCGACCGACCGGGCTTTCAACACCAACACCCACCTGCAGCTCAACAGCCGTTGGTGGCTCCATGCCGGCGGCACGGTGGGACAGCTGGGCAGCACCTTCTGCGATCGCTGCGCCCGGGGCGGGCCGGCTTTGCGGCAGGATCAATACCTGGCTCCTTGGATGGGCATCGAAGGTGACCAGCGAAGCAAGCTGGTGCCGTTCATGTGGGTCAATTACAACCGGTTCGATGGCGGCCGCTCGTGGCGCCTCAACCTGAATCCGGAACTGGACTACAAGGTCGCCAGCAATTTCAACAGCTCGCTCTCACTCAATTGGACCAGGAACCGTAACGATTCCCAGTTCTTCTCCAAGGAGACCGACAGTCTTACCGGAACTCAGCACTACAACTTCGGCCATCTGGAGCAGACCACGGTCGGGATGACCTGGAGACTGGATTACACCTTCAGTCCTACCACGTCGTTGCAGCTGTATGCTCAGCCATTCATCACCAAAGGCACCTACAGTAACATGCGGGAGCTCTCGGCCACGCCACGGGCCGATGACTACGACGCCCGCTTCATCCCGGCCAGCGACACTGCCATCCGCAACAACCCGGGCGGCTTCAACATCAAGGAGTTCCACTCCAACGCGGTCTTCCGCTGGGAGTATCGCCCGGGAAGCACTCTGTTCGTGGTCTGGAGTCAGGGACGGAATGGACGGGTGGACGAGGAAGGACAGCGGAACTATGGCGGGGATATCAAGGATCTCTTCGCGCTGCCGGCGCAGAATACCTTCCTGGTAAAACTCTCCTACTGGTTAACCTGGTAACTGTTCGCCGCAGAGACGCGAAGACGCAAAGGAGCACTACAGCCTCTGCGTCTCGGCGTCTTTGCGGGGAAAAATTACTCTGACCGCAACGCGATATTGGGATCCACCGTCACCGCCCGCCGAGCCGGCAGCCAGGTGGCGAGCAGGCTGGTCAGACCCATGGCGGTGGTGACACCGGCGTACATCAACCAGTTCTTGGTGTTTACCTGGAACATCACCAGGCTGAGGCCCTTGGCCAGCAGAATGGCGAGGCCAAGCCCCGCGGTGAGACCGAAGACCGCCTGAATTCCTCCCTGGCGGAGAAACATCCGAACCACGTCCCGAGCGCTGGCTCCCAGTGCCATCCGAACCCCGATCTCGCGAGTCCGTCGGGTGACTGAGAAGCTCATCACCCCGTAGACCCCGACGGTGGCGAGGAACAGCGCTGCGGCGCCAAAAACCACGAAGAGATTGCCGAAGACACTGTAAAACCAGCCATTCCGTTCGATCGCATCGGCCAGAGTGCGTACGAAATAGGTCGGCTGGTCGGGATCAATGCCACTTACCGCCGCCTGCACCTGGCTCGCCAGGCTCATCGGGTCGCCCTTGGCAGCCACCGCGATGCTGAGAAAGCGATAGTCTCCCTGGGCAATAGGAGTGAAGAGGCCGGCACCGACGGCTTCATCGTTATCGGTTCCCTCCAGCCACACATCGGGGACTACACCGACAATCGTGAGCCAGGGCTCCTTCGAGTCCTGACCGCCGATCTGCACCCGGCGCCCGAGAGGCGACCCGCCACCCAGGAACTTCTGGGCAAAACCACGGGTCACTACCGCGACGGGCAGGTTTCCACCGATATCTCCCGGGCCGAACACCCGGCCTTCCACCGGCTTCAGAGCGAACGTGGTAAACCAGTTTGGCGTCACCGAAAGCCGTCGGGTCTCCGGATAGTCCTTCTCGTTGGCGTAAGTCTTCCCCTCCAGCGCGAAGTTCTGTCTCCAGGCCTCGAGCCCCGGGAGCACCGTCATCAGGGCCGCGCCCTGGATCCCGGGCATCGCGTTGAGTCGTTCGTCCAGGGTGTTCCAGAACCTGGCATGGCTGGCCGAGTCGGGATAGTTAGTCTCGAACAGTCCGACCCGGGCGGTGAAGATCTTCCCGGTCTCGATGCCGTAGTTGAAGGTGGAGAGCTGCACCACGCTCTGAATCATGAATCCGGCCGCGACCAGCAGCCCACCAGCCAGCGCCAGCTCGGCGATCACCAGGCCCTTGCTGAACCGGCCCATCTTGAGCGACGACGATCCACGGCTCTCGTCCTTCAGCACCTCGTGGACGTTGGATCCGGTTGCCTGCAGGGCGGGAAGCACACCGCTTACCAGGGCCGCGACCACGGTGATTCCGGCTGAAAAGGCCCACACCGCTCCATCGAGCTTGATATCGATCCAGAAGGGCGGCTCGGTATCGGCCATCGCGTTGACGAACCAATGGGTCCCGGCCCACGCGATTACGGTCCCGATCGCGGCGCCGATCACTGAAAGAACCAGAGACTCGGTGAGCAGCTGACTGACGATGCGCCAGCGGCTGGCCCCGAGCGCAGTCCGGACTGCCACTTCGCGGGTGCGGGTGATCGCACGGGCGAGCAGCAGATTGGCCACGTTGGAGCAGGCGATGAGGAGAACTCCGAAGACCGCCGCCATCATGGTCCACAGCATCAGGATTGGCTCTTTACCGACGTACTCCTCGGTGAAGGGCTTGATGATTGGAGTGACCCCTTCGTTTTCCTTGGGATGATCCTGAGCGATCCGGGCACAGATCGAAGTGAATTCGTCCTTGGCCATCGACATGCTGATCCCCGGCTTGATCCGCCCCATCACCTCATATTGTTCACCCTCGCCCCACGGATTCTTGAGCGGGTTCAGTTCCAGCGGGAGCCACAGTCGCGAATTGGTCGGGAAGAGGAACCCCTTGGGCATCACTCCCACGATCTGCCGTACGATTCCGTTGGCCCGGATCGTCTTGCCGATGATATCGGGATCGGCCCCAAAGCGATTCTGCCAGATCTCCCAGCCAATCATCGCCACCGGTGCCGCGCCCGGACGGCTGTCATCTTCGCTCAGCAAACGACCCTTGAGCGGCTGCACCCGCAGGGTAGTGAAGCTGGACGCAGTCATGAATCCGCCTTCGAATCGTTCCGGCTTCCCCTCGGTTCCACTCACATTGATAGTGCCTTCACTGAACGCGGCGAGATCTTCGAAGCTCTTCTGCTGCTCCCGCCAGGCGGCAAAATCGCTCAGCGGGACGCCGTAACTGTTGATCCCTTTGCTGGGCCGGGCCCGCTCGAGATGAAGAATCCGGTCGGCATCCTCGAAAGGCAGTCCTCTCAGGATGCCGCCGTAGGTGATGCTCCACATCGTGGTAGTAAGACCCAGACCGAGTGCCAGTGCGGTAATCGCGATCGCGGCGAGACCGGGATGCTTCACCAGCATCCGCAAACCGTACTTGAGGTCGGCCAGGAAGACGCCCATCGGGAGCTCCAGTTGTGAGAACGTGGGAGATCCCACTGATACGGAAGGAGTTACGCCGTGGTTTCAGCGTGAAACACAACTGAAACGTACACCGTAACAGGCTGTAACCACAGCACTTCCCGGCTCGAAACGGAGCTCTATGTCCGCCCTCCTCGCGGTCCTTCTCAGCGGTCTCATGTGGTTCTGGTCCACCGGTACCCACCACATCTGGCCGTTAGCCTGGTTGGCCCCGGTTCCTCTGCTGCTGGTACTTCCCCGGCTCAGCTGGTGGCGTGCGGCTTGGGCCGGTTACCTCGCTGCGTTGATCGCGGCGTTCAACTTTGTCCTCGCGTATCCGTCGTTCCCTCGCCGTGTTCTGATCGGTGGACTGCTGGGAATCGCGCTTCAGGGCGCGATCGTGCTGGTCCTCTGGCGTTTCATCGGTCGCCGGACCGGTCCGGTAATGTCCGTGCTGGCCTATCCGGCGCTGACAGTCGCCATGGAGTTCATTATTTCGGTTACCCAACCGCACGGAACCTTCGGGAGTCTGGGTTACTCTCAGTCCGACGTGCTCCCGGTAATGCAGTTGGCCTCGTTGTTCGGGGTGATGGGTGTGTCCTTCCTGGTGGCGTTGGTCAGCGCCGCACTGGCCGAGGGATGGAGACGGCGGGCCGATCGGGCGGCCCGCAACGTCGCGCTCGCGGCCGGCATCGTGCCTCTGCTCGCGACCCTGGTCTTCGGGATCATGCGACTGCAGCAGACACCGGCAACCCGGGAGGTAAAGATCGGGCTGCTGGCCAACGATGCCCGCATCGGACTTTGGCGCACCACCGACTCGGCCAAGGCGCTCAGGCTGATTCACGGCTACGCCGATCGCACCGGCGAGCTGGCGGCTCAAGGTGCGGAGATCGTAGTGCTGCCGGAGAAATTCGTCGGCGTGACCGCATCCTATGACAGCGCCGCCCGGAGCCTGCTGGCCGGGGCATCCCGTCAGCATCATGTGAGCCTGCTGGCCGGTCTCAACCGGTTGGAAGAAAAAGGCTCTCGAAACCTGGCGGTGGTTTACGGGCCCGGCGGTGAAACCCGAGTCGAATACGCCAAGCGGCACCCGGTGCCGGGCCTCGAGGATGACGTGATCCTCGGCCGGGGCCCCGGACTGATCCCCGAACCGGGAGACACCATCGGCGTGGCCATCTGCAAGGACATGGACTTCGTGCCGCTGGGCCGGGAGTACGCCAATGCCGGCGTCGGCCTCATGCTGGTGCCGGCCTGGGACTTCCGGACCGACGCCTGGATTCACAGCCGGATGGCGGTGGTTCGCGGCATTGAGGGAGGATTCTCGGTGGCGAGAAGCGCCGCTGACGGTCGGCTCACCCTCAGCGACTCCTATGGGCGAATCGTGGCCGAACGGTCCTCGGGGGATTCGCTGGCATCGCTGATCGGGACGCTGCGGCTGGGTGAGGCTGGAACTTTCTTCAGTCGCAGCGGCGACCGGTTCGCCCAGGGCAGCGTCGCTTTAAGCGCCCTGCTCCTGCTGGTCGGGCTGGCAAGGTTTCGCCGGGGGACGGACTTGGCGTGATGCCGCCGGAGACTGATACTTTCTCTATCGAGATGTCGACCAACCTTCCCGCGCCCACCACTTCTTCGGCTCCGCCGGCCCCCGTGCCTGCGGCACCGGCCGCGGTAGTTGCCGTCCCTCCGGGCGGTCTTCCGGTACAACCCCAGGATCTGGCGCCCAAGAAAGACGAGGCCACCCGCAAAGCCGAGCTCAAGCGGATGAAGCGGATGGCGAGCGGCCTCCTGGTGGTGGCCCTCGCAGTATTCCTGGGAGCCCTGATGCTGGAGCCGGCCTATCCCTGGCTGGGATTTGTCCGCGCCACCGCGGAAGCGTCATTGGTCGGCGGTCTGGCCGACTGGTTTGCGGTAACCGCGCTGTTCCGCCGGCCGCTCGGTCTCCCCATTCCTCACACGGCCATCATCCAAACCCAGAAGGAACGGATCGGCAAAGTACTGGGGAACTTCGTGCAGAATCACTTCCTGTCGAAGGATGTGCTGGCGATCCGGCTCAAGTCGATGCACGTGGCTGAGCGGGCGGCCCGCTGGCTGAGCGATCCAGAAAACAGCCAGCGTCTGGCTCGCCACCTCGCTTCCGGTGTTGCCAAGACCATGGAGCAGGTGCCCGACTCTGCGGTCCGGACCCTGATTCAGGACGCGGCAGTGGCCCGGATCAAGTCGGTCGCGGTGGCCCCGATGCTGGGCAACATCCTCTCGGCTATTTCGACCGACCGGAAACACCAGGCGCTGCTGGACGAGGCGCTCAAGCTGGCGGGCGATGTGATGGAGCGGAATCGCGAGGATCTCCGTAACCGGATCAAGGAAGAGAGTCCCTGGTGGGTACCCGGCGCGGTCGACCAGGCCTTTCAGAAGAAGATCGAAAGTGCCTTCCAGCGGATCATCGACGAAGTGAAGCTGGATCCCTACCATCCGCTGCGGCAGAAGTTCGACGTGGCCTTCGCCGACTTCGTGGAGCGGCTGAAGCATTCACCCGAGCTGAGCGCCCGGGCCGAGTCGATCAAGAGCGAGCTGCTGGAGCATCCGGTGGTCACCGAGTTCGCCAATTCGCTGTGGGAGCGGGCCCGTAACGCGGCTGAGAAGCTGACCCAGGAGGAAGACAGCAAGTCGCTCGAGCCGCTCTCCCGGGGCATTACCACGATCGGCGGCTCTCTAATTGCGAACCCGGCACGGCTGGAGGAACTGGACGATCTGCTCACCACCTTCGCCGCGTCAGTATTGGAACGGCACCGGCATGAGGTGGGCGCGCTGATCGCGGAAACGGTCCGACAGTGGGATCCGGAAGTGGCCGCCGAACGATTGGAGCTGGCGGTGGGACGGGACCTGCAATTCATCCGGCTCAACGGCACCCTGGTGGGCGGGCTGGCCGGGTTGATCATCTACACGGTTTCGCTGCTGCTGCGGTAAGCTTGTTTACAGGATTACAGGATCAGAGGGATTTCAGAGATTGCTTGAAACAAGGAAAAAAAGTGTGTCTATCCTCGAAATTCCTTTCATCCTGAAAACCTGTTCCCCCTCTAGTCCCCGCCTCGGAGTGCAGTACACGGTTTCGTTGCTGCTACGATGAGTTCATTACAGGAGGAAGGATTACAGGGATTGGAATGATTGTTGGATGGGAACTCAACTTCCAATCCACAGAATCCCGGTAATCCTTGAATCCTGTCCCGCCGCCTGTGACTACTCCCCGCTCCGGAGGGCAGTCGGCAGATCGACCCGGGCCGCTCGGCGTCCGGGGATCCAGCAGGAAAGCAGCGCCGCTGCAGTGATCAGCAAGGCGACCGCCACAATGGTCAGCGGATCGAACGGGCTCACCTGATAGAGCAACGCCCTCACCCATTTCGCCGCGAACAAGGCCAGCACGATACCCGCCGCCGACCCAATCACCGCGTGGCTCATGCCCCGCAGCATGATCATCCGGGTCACCGACGCCGGCTCGGCACCGAGCGCAATCCTCACCCCGATCTCTTTCTGCCGCTGCCGGACCACGTAGGACATCAATCCGTAGATCCCCAGTGCGGCGAGCAGCGCCGCCGCCAGCGCGAAGCCGGCGACGATCGCCATCCAGCGACCGGGATCGGCGAGCGAGGATTTGAGTCTTTCGGTCATCAACGAGGGACTCAAGGGCAACTCGCCGTCCAGTGAACGGATGGTGGAGACCAGCGGCGCGACCGCGCCATCACCGGGCATGGAAGAGCGCATCACCAGGTTAAGCGTGTTAGGCCCCGCCTGCGGTACCGGATCGTACACTGCCTCGGCCGAGCCCGAGAGACCGAGATACTTCACATCGCCCACCACACCGATGACGGTTGACGGCGGGCAGGTGCGGCAGCCGCCGGCGTAAAGCTGCTTTCCCACCGGCGACTCACCCGGATAGTACTTCGCGGCCCAGGAGCGGCTAACAACTACTACTGGTGGGCTGCTCCCGGTGTCAGTCGCCGAAAAGAGGCGTCCTTCGAGCAGAGGGATCCCCATCGCCGTGAAGAATCCACTGGTAACGGTCGACCACGGCGCCACCGGTTCCGAGGTGCCATCCGGTACCGGCTTGTCCAGCAGATCGAAGTTGTTGATGTCACCCGGATCGTCGGGCGGCATCGCAGTGCTGTAACCGACGGCCCTGGTGCCGGGAATCGTGGCGGCCTGATTCTCGGCCTGGGTCCAGAAGGTCAGCTGCGCGACCGGATCGGAGTAACGGGCCAGGGGCAAGGAGAGATTGACGGTCACCACACCCTGCGGGTTGAACCCCGGGTCCACCTTGCTCAAGCGCAGAAAACTGTTGAGTAGCAGTCCGGCGCCGAGGAGAAGCGGCAACGCCAGAGCGAATTCGCCCACCACCAACGCCGTGCGCAGCCGGCTGCTGCGATGATCGATCCCGGCACGGGCGCCGCTGGCGCGTCGCTCCCGGGCCGGCCGGCTCAGCAACGCCGAGATGGGTGAGAGACTGATCAGGATCCCGGAGATCAGGGCCGCACCCAGACCGAATCCGACGGTCGCCCCATCCATGCCGATCTCGGCCAGTCGAGGGATGCCGGCCCCTCGGTTGACCAGGGCAGAGAGCGTTGCGAGGGTCAGTAGCAGCCCGGCCCCTCCCGCCATCAGGGTGAGCAGGACGCTCTCTGTGAGCAGCAAGCGGGCCAGCCGTGAGCGACTGGCTCCCAGCGCGGAGCGAACCGCCAGCTCCTGTTCCCGAGCCGAGGCTCTCACCAGCATCAGCGTGGCCACATTGGCGATGGCGATGAGCAGCACCAGCGCGACCGCTCCACCGAAGAGTGCCATGCCCTGCCCGCTGTCACCCACGATGGTCCGGCGAAGCGAATAGGGGGTCAGCTTGGCCTGCTGGTCCCTGAAGCTGCTGGCCCAGACTGGAAAGAGTCGCGCGCTGACTCCGGCGAGGTCCGCCGCCGCGGCCTCCAGCGTGACCCCTTCCTTGAGTCGCCCAATCCCGCGAAAGCGAAAGGGACCGCGCCGGGCCGGGGCCTGCAGTTTGAGCGGTGCCCAGGCAACCGCGTTCACACCGGCGACATTGTCGTAACCAGGAGGAAGCACACCCACGATGGTGTGAGTGATTCCGTCGAGGGTAAGGCTCTTCCCCAGCGCGGCGGTTGGGCCACCCAGCAACCGCTCAGCCAGCGAGTGGGTCACGACGGTTACCGGAGGAGCCGCGGCGCTCTCGTCTTCCGGAGAGATCAGTCTCCCGGTCTGGGCCGAGAGGCCGAGGACCGCGAACCACGACGAGTTGACCCGTCCCACCCCGACCCGTTCAGGCGTGCCCACACCGGACATGGCCGCTTCCATCGACGAGCCGTAGCCGAAGACCTCGAAGCTCTTCTGCTGCTCGGCGATGGCCTGGACGTCGACCTGGGCCAGGCCAAATCGGTTGACCGGAGAATTCTGCTGGTAGACCCGGACCAGCCGTTCGGCGTTGGGATAGGGGAGCTGGCTGAACAACACCGTGCGCACCACGCTGAAGACGGTGGTCGCCGCTCCGAGACCCAGTCCAAGTACCCCGATCACCGCCAGGGTGAAGCCGGGATTCCGCCGGAGCGATCGCAGTGAATGCTTGAGATCGAGCCCGAATCCCTCCAGCGAGTCGACCCCCCGGGCCGAACGGGTCTCTTCCTTCCATTTCTCGACTCCACCAAACGCAACCAGCGCCTGACGCCGGGCTGCGGTGGTAGAAAGCCCGGCCCGACGCTGATCGGAGACTTCGTACTCGAGATGGGTACGCACCTCTTCGTCGAGTTCCCGTTCCATCTCGCCGCGGAAGAAGAGCGCGCGGGCCCGCTGGGCCAGATCACTGAAGAAGCTCACTCAACCCTCCGCTGGCCGGGTGCGAAGCACCCCGTTCATCGCGCCGGCAATCCGCTCCCAGCTGGCGGTCTCCTGGGCCAGTTGGCGCTTTCCCGCCGCGGTAAGCGAGTAGTAGCGGGCCTTGCGCTTGTTCTCGCTCTCCCGCCACTCGGCTCTGATCCAGCCGGCCCGCAGCATCCGCATCAGCGCCGGATAGAGCGATCCCTGGTTGACCTGGAAGACTTCACCGGAGAGCTGGCCGATCCGGTTACCGATCCCCCAGCCGTGCATCGGCTCGAGGGACAGGGACTTGAGCACCAGCAGCTCGAGGGTGCCCTGCAGCAGGTCAGAACGATCGGCCGGCAAGATGAGTCTCCTTTAGACAGACTAGAAGAGGATTACCCCGCTCTTCTAGTCTGTCAAGAGGAGACGAGCTTGCTTCGGATTTCGTTTCACTCGCTGCGGAGAGCGGTCAGCGGGTTGACCAGCGCGGCCCGGCGGGCGGGAATGGCGGCAGCAGTCAACGCCACCAGGGCGAGCAAGACGGCTACCGCGACGAATGTCAGCGGATCGGCCGGCTGGACCCCGAAGAGCATCGAGCGGAGGAATCGGGACAGGACCAGCGCCCCGGCAATGCCGGCGGCCGAGCCCAGGGCGGCGAGCCGCAAGCCCTGCCCCACGATGAGATTGAATGCATCGCGAGTCCCTGCCCCCAGTGCCAGGCGTATCCCGATCTCCTGAGAGCGCCGGGCGACCGAATAACTCATCACCCCATAGATCCCGATCGCGGCGAGTGTCACCGCAAGAATGGCGAAGCCGGTGAGCAGAGTGAGATAGAACCGGGGCTCGGCAAACTGTTCGTCCACCGCCTGCTGCATGGTGATCACATCAGTGACCGGGACATCACGGTCGAGCGACCCGACGATGCCTTCAACCGCTTTGAGGAGAGTCTCAGGCCGGGCTTGGGTTCGGACCACGAGGGTCATCTCGGCCGGATTGAGAAAACTCACGAAGGAGCTCTGGCTCCCCGGCAAGTCAGTGGGACCCGGAGCCGGCAGGTTCGGGAAATACATCTCGGCTCTGAGTTCCTGAATCCATCCGGCCTGCCGGGCGTCCTTGGTTACCCCTACAACTGTGTACCAGTCGGGACTGCCATTGGGATTATCGACCGAAAGCCGCTGCCCCAGCGGGCTCTGGTTGGGCCACTGCTGAGTGGCCATCGACTGGTTGATGATGACGACGTGGGCCCGGGCTGACAGTTCCTCCCGGGTGAAGTCGCGGCCCGAGAGCACCGGGATCCCCATAGTGGAGAAGTAGCCCGGCCGGGTAACCCGAAAGTAGGCCCTCGGCTCCCGGCCCGGTTCCACGAATGGCCGCCCCTCGACATAGAAGGGGAACTGCCAGTTGTCGCCGTGCAGGGGAAGGTGGTTGATGGCGCTGGCCGAGATCACACCGGGGAGTGCGCTCACCTGATCGATGACCTGTTCGAAGAACTGAGCCCGTCGGGGTCGATCGGCGTGGGCAGTTCCCCGTAACGCAATGACAGCGGAGAACACCCCTTCCGGCTGGAAGCCGGCATCGAGTCCTCGCCGGGCGGCGAAGCTCCGCAGCACCAGCCCGGCTCCGACCAGAAGAATGAGCGCCAGGGCGAACTCGGAGGCAACCAGCATTCCCCGAAGCCGGCGCTTGCGGGGAGAGTCGGCTGAGCCTCGGCTCCCTTCTTTGAGCGGCTCGTGGAGGTTGACCCGGGCTGCGGTGACAGCCGGGACCAGACCAAAGACCAGAGTTGCTCCGAGCGAAACGGCCAGGACAAAGAGGAGCACCGGGGTGTCGATCCCCAGAGTGTCGAGTCGGGGGATCTCGGATGGGGCCAGGCGAATCAGAAGCCGTACTCCAGCCCAGGCCACCAGCAACCCGGCGACGCCACCAGTGAGGGCGAGAATCGCGCTTTCGACCAGCGACTGCTGAATCAAACGCGGGCGTGACGCGCCCAGCGCCCCCCGAAGAGCGAACTCACGCTCCCGAGCCGCCGCTCTGAGCAGCTGGAGGTGGGCCACGTTGGCGCAGGCGATGAGCAGCACAAATCCCACAGCCGCGAAGAGCACCAGCAGTGCGTCCCGCACATCGCCGACCACCATGTCCATCAATGAGGTGGCCGTGCCGTCGGGATTAGTCCCGGGGTACTCCGTATTGAGCCGGGCGGTGATCGTCCCCATCTCCCGACTGGCGGCTTCCACCGTTACTCCCGGCTTGAGCCGGGCGAAGACTCTGAGTGAGGCGCCGGTGCGGTCGTTGATTCGATTGTCGAGCACCAGCGGGGCCCAGAGTCGTGCACTGGTGGCCCAGAAGGGCGCGAAACGGAAACCCCGCGGCATTACTCCGATGATCTGATAGGGCTCCCCATCCATCCGGAGAGTCTGCCCCACAACGTTCGAATCCCCGCCAAAGCGACGTTGCCAGATCTCGTGGCTGAGCACCACCACGTGGTTGCTTCCTTCGTGAGCCTCCTCAGCGGTAAAGACCCGGCCGAGCAGCGGAGCAACCCCAAGCAGGGGAAGGATGTCAGAAGTGAGTCGGAGGCCATCCAGCTCCTCGGGGCGGACGCCGTCAGAAACATTGGGGGTCCACCATTCAGCTGCGCCGACAGCCTCGAAGCTCCGCCCCTGGCGGAAATCGAGGAAGTTGGCGGCGGCCACCGTGGTGCCTCTCTGATAGTGCAGCACCGCCAGGCGAGAGGGATCCCGATACTCGAGGGGCCGGAGCAGTACGCCGTTTACCACGGTGAAGATCGCGGTGGTGGCCCCGATACCGAGAGCCAGGGTAATCAGCGCAACGGTGGTATATCCGGGATTGCGCGACAAGGCGCGGATGCCGAGGCGGGTGTCGCGGAGCAGGTGGTCCAATGAGCTCACTCCCCGAGTATCGCGGCACTCGTCCTTGCGACGCTCGATCCCACCGATCGCCTTGAGAGCCTCGGTACGGGCCCGACCGGTGGTCATTCCCTGATCGCGGAACTCGGCGACCTGGTGTTCGAGGTGATCGCGCAGTTCGTCGTCCAGATCCTTCTCGACCGCAGCGCGATGAAAGAGGGTGCGGAATTTCTGGGTGAGTATGTGCGGCAGACGTTCCCAGAACATGGCTCATGCCTCCCGAAGCCGGACCACCTGGGTGATCGCCGTGGAGAGGCGCTGCCAGTTTCCGGTTTCGATTTCGAGCTGTTTGCGTCCGGCCCGAGTGAGGGAGTAGAACTTGGCTCGGCGATTGTTTTCGCTGGCCCGCCACTCGGCTGTAACCCAACCCTCCTGCTCCAGCTTGTGGAGCGCCGGATAGAGCGAACCGTCGCTGACCTGGAGGACTTCAGAGGACAGTTGCCTGAGCCGCTGGCTGACGGCCCAGCCGTTCATCGGCTCGAGGGCCAGGATCTTGAGCAACAGCAGATCGAGCGTACCCTGGACCAGATCGGTCGGCTTACTCACGGCTTCCCCCTTGGTTACCGAGGGAAGATATCACACTCCCCTCGGTAAGCAAGAGGAGCATGACGATCTGGCCTTAGCCTGAGCTCGCAGGACGAATTGGCCTGGCCCCGGGCCGGGACACCCTCGTCCTGAATGACGGACGCGGGTCGACCTATGCGAACGCCAAGTCCCCTGTTTTCGTTGCACCGGGCGACGGAAACGGCGGGAATGGATCATGCATCAATTACCTTGCGGTAGTTGAACCGATGTTCGATCTGGAGGTCCACAATGTTTGCCACTCTTGCCCTTTCCCTTCTGTCAGCGGCGGCACCACCGGTAGCCAAAGCTGACGACCCTGCTATACGACTCAAGCTCTCGGAAGAGAATTACTCCCGGGGCGACCGCGCCAAGGTCAAAGTTCGATCCGATGAGGATGGCTATCTGCTGGTAGTCCGGGTCGATGGCGACGGCCGAGTCCGAATGCTCTATCCCCAGCGGCCCGATGACGAGGGGCGCATCACCGGCGGCAAGGACTTCGAAGTCCGCAGCCGGGGTGACCGCGAGGCTTTCGTGGTCGATGAGAACTCGGGCTCAGGTGCGGTACTCGCCGCCTGGTCCGATCAACCCTTCCGGTTCGACCAGTTCGACCGCAACGGGCACTGGGACTACCGAGCGCTGAGCGATGAAAAAATCACCGGTGACCGGGAGTCGGGGCTTCTCGATCTGGTCGATAAGATGACCGACGGGAAGTACGAGTACGACGTCGCCCAGTACACGGTGGATGAACCGGGGTACAGCTCGCACTACTCGGTGGGCTACTACAGCCCCTGGTGGGATGGTTACTACGGAACCTGCTGGGGTTGCGGGTTCGGCCCCCGCTGGCGGATAGGGGTTGGATTCGGCTTCGGCGGTGGGCACGTCTGGCGCGGCCGCCGCTGGTAGCAGCCGTCAGCCTCCAGCCGTCAGGTATAGCTTCGAGTCCTCAGCTAACCACCTGACGGCTGAACCTGCTCCGGTGGCTGACGGCTGACGGCCAGCCGCAACAGTCAACCTATTGCAGCGCAGCATTGCCGCTTCGGGTTGGTTGAATAAAGTATTGCAGCACAACGTTTTGCAGAGGTGGCTCGGCGGGTCCGGGAATTGCCCTTTCAGGTGGGCACCTGGAACCCCGAGCCACTTGTCACATGACCCCGATCCGAGTTCGTACTGCAACGGGCACCGAGCACTCCTTCGCCAGCCGCGAGGAGCTTGGCCGAGCAGTGGAGACGGGCCGGGTCAACGCCAAGTGCGAGGTGTTTCATGCTCGGCGGAACCGGTGGATCAGCGTCACCCAGCATCCGGTCTGGCCCTCGGTGTCCAGCCTGAAGTCGGAATCCGCGCCTCCTGCCAGGGGCCGGAGCTCCGATCTGGTGCTGATCTATCCCGATTTCATGCCAACGATCGACCCGAGCCAGCCTCCTGCGGCCGCGGTCGATCTGGTCGATCCCTTCGATGCGGGCCCGATCCTGGCGCCCGACGAGATCCATCGAGTGCTTCACGCTCCCCGCACTTCTGGTCCGACCCCCCGGGTCACCGTTCCCGAAGAGCGCCCGCTCTTCGAGAAGGCGATGCCAACATTCTCCAAGGCGTTCACCTCGCTCCTGGGCTAGATTCCGCGCTCCATTTCCTCCCCGGAGCAATGCAATGCGTTCCGCTCTCTGGCTCGCCGCACTCCTCGCCGTTCCCCTTGCCTCGAGCCAGGCTCAGGATCCCGCCGCGATCGCCCATGCCGACAGCCTGCGCGGCTCGATCACGCCGCAGCGGGCCTGGTGGGATGTTGCTTTCTATGACCTGAGCGTCCGGATCAATCCGGTCGACAGCACCATCCGCGGCGTCAATCACATCACCTACCGGGTGCTCCAGTCGGGGAACGAGATGCAGATCGACCTGCAGACTCCCCTGATGGTCGACAGCTTCATCCAGGCGGGCAAGCGGTTGACCTACCGGCGGGACGGTAACGCATTCTTCGTCCATCTGGTCTCGGCCGCGAACGTCGGTGGGATGGACAAGCTCTCAGTCTTCTACGGAGGGCATCCGCAGGTAGCCAAGCGAGCCCCCTGGGACGGGGGGATCGTCTGGGCCCGGGACAGTCTGGGCCGCACCGTGATCGCCACCGCCTGTCAGGGAACCGGGGCCAGCATCTGGTGGCCCACCAAGGACACCCAGATGGATGAACCGGACAGCCAGCGGGTGGTGATCACGGTTCCCGATCCGATCATGAACGTGTCCAACGGCCGGCTCCGGTCGACCGTCAAGAACGCTGATCAGACCACCAGCTACGAATGGTTCGTCTCCGAACCGATCAACAATTACGATATCGCGGTCAACGCGGCCAACTACGCCAAGCTGACCGACTCCTATGACGGGGAAAACGGCAAACTTTCCCTGACCTACTGGCCGCTCGACTACCACCGCGAGGCGGCCATGAAACAGTTCGCCCAGGTCAAGCCGATGCTGGCCTGCTTCGAGAAATGGTTCGGCCCCTACCCCTGGTATAAAGATGGTTACCAGCTGGTCGAGACTCCCCACCTGGGCATGGAGCATCAGAGCGGGATCGCCTACGGCAATCACTTCCTGAACGGCTATCTGGGCCGGGATCTCTCAGGCACCGGCGAGGGGCTCGACTGGGATTTCATCATCGTGCATGAAAGCGCCCACGAGTGGTTCGGCAACAGTCTCACCACCGCCGACCTGGCCGACATGTGGGTCCACGAGGGTTTTGCCGCTTACTCCGAGGCGCTCTACGTGGAATGTCTCCGCGGAAAAGAGGCCGGTGCGAAGTATGTCGTCGGTACTCGGAGGGGAATTCAAAACAACGTTCCGATCACCCCGGACTACGGCAAGAACCACGAGGGATCGGGCGACATGTACCCCAAGGGCGCCAACCTGCTGCACACCATCCGTCAGGTGGTGAACAACGATGAGAAGTGGCGCGGTATCCTGCGGGGTATTCAGTCGACCTGGCGGCATCAGATAGTGACCGCCAAACAGCTGGAGGACTACATCAGCGCCCAGGCGGGAGTCGATCTCACCCTGGTGTTCCAGCAATACCTGACCACTACCAGAATTCCGGTCTTTGAGTATCGGATCGAGGGAAGCAACCTGGCGTATCGCTGGAATGACGTGGTCCCCGGTTTCGATCTTCCCATTCGGGCCATGCTGGGAGACTCGGTGTACGTCGAGCTCAAGCCCAGGGAAGCATGGCAGACGACCAGACTGGCCCGAGCCAATGCCGAGGCCATTACAGTAGACCCTAACTACTACGTGATCGTCAAGCGGGAGAACGCCGCCACACCATGACCGGAATCCTCCCGATCGCGGCACTGGGATTCTTCCTGGGGATGCGCCACGCGACCGACCCCGACCACGTCATCGCCGTCAGCACCATCGTAACCCGGCATCGGAGCATGAGCACCGCCTCCCTGATCGGGGCGCTCTGGGGCGTGGGCCACACGTTGACCATCCTGGTGGTCGGCGGGGGGATCATTCTGTTCGGCTGGGTCATTCCAGCCCGCCTGGGACTCTCGTTTGAGTTCGCTGTGGGGGTGCTGCTGATTCTGCTGGGTGTCCTGAATCTGCGGGGGATTACTCAGCTGTTGCGAGACCTGAAGCAGCACAACCACCTGCACTCCCATCCCCACAGCCACGGCGACTACATCCACGATCATCCCCATGGTCACACCCCGGAGCATCATCCCCACGCACCGGATCAGCATCCACTGGGGTGGGTCGACCGGCAATTCGCCAGGCTGGGCCTCTACCAGGCCATTCGACCCTTGATGATTGGGGTAGTACACGGGCTGGCCGGATCGGCCGCCGTCGCGTTGCTGGTGCTGGCGACCATTCGTGATCCCTGGTGGGGTATGCTCTATCTGTTGATTTTTGGACTGGGCACCGTGGTCGGCATGATGCTGGTGACCGCCGCCGTGGCTCTGCCAATGACCCACTCCAGGCTGCAGGCGCGCAGATTGAATGCCGCCCTCCGCCTCGCTTCAGGAGTGATCAGCCTCGGCTTCGGGCTGATGCTCGCCTATCAAATCGGAATCGACGGCGGACTGTTCACCGCGAATCCGAGCTGGACTCCACACTGACATTGGTGTAATTGGAGAGCACCCTAAAACCCGCCCCCCCCCCCCCCCCCCCCCCCCCCCCCCCCGGGCCCCCCCCCCCCCCAACCGCCGCCAAACCCGCGTACCGGGGTAAAGGG
>CAZOES010000001.1:50209-69735 GCA_964578865.1 uncultured Gemmatimonadaceae bacterium
TCCCCCTCCACCGCCGCCGCCCGAGGACCCGCCACCGCCGAAGCCGCTGCCATCCGAGCTTCGCGGTGAAGAGGTCATCGTGCTGGCGGTCCGCTCGGTGAGAGTAGACAGCCGGCTGGAGAAACCGCCCAGATCGAAGGACCCCTGATAGCCGGTGCCGCCCACATACCACTGGGGTGGTTCGCGGTAGATATCCTGGAAGGCCTTGACCCATTTTTTCTCGACCTTGAACGCCATGGCAAACGGGAGGTATTTCTCGAACATCTCCGGGGTCTTGATTACCCGCTCGAATCGTTCGCCATCCACCCGTCTCAGGAATTCCTCGAAGCCAAGCACCTTCTCCTGGGTCCGGGCCCCCAGAATCGTCCGGGCCGGCATGTTCATCCCGAACAAGAACATGATCAACCAGGTAAGTACTCCGGCCACAAAGAACGGCACCGGGGTGAGACTGAACCTGTCGCTCAGCCCCGCACCCGCGATGGCAACCAGGGCCCCGCTGACCACCGAGTACGCAATCCAACGGGACCGCATGGTGTCGGGCCGGGCGGCGTACATCCCGGTGCTGACCAATCGGGTGAAGATGTTGTCCTTGATATCGGAGAGATGCTTGTAGAACTCATTCTCCAGATCCGAGAGACGGACCGTGCCGGCGCCGCCAAAGATTCCCGCCAATACCTCGCGTTCATGAGGTTGAAGTGGCGGGGAAGCTGGTCCCTCCAGTTTGTGGAACAAGTAGTCCTGCTTTTTGAAGAAGAAGAGCACGGCTTCTTCCCGCTCTTCGATCTTGAGATATCCTCTGACCGCCAGATCCACCACCGTGGCGGTGATGTCTCTCATGTCCACCGTTTCGTCGATCAGAGTCCCGGCTTCGGCCGGCGTCATCCCCGTGGGCGGCTCGTAGCGGACCACCACCGGCAGCCGGGAGGGATCGCGGCCAACCTGATACCAGCGGGTGAGCACCAGGCCGAATACGGCCATGGGAATGAAGAGCGGCCAGTTGCTGGAGAGAAACCCCGCCGCTTTCTCGCTTCTGGTTGGCTCGGGAATGAGGCCCTTGTCCCAGCCCACCACCGCGGTGAGTCCTTCGTGGAAACCGAGCCCGTGAGGCATGGTGAGATGCACCGTCGTACCGGCCGTGTCCACCAGTGCATCCCGCGCGGTTGAACCGTAGGCGCCGTTGAACGCGATGGCCCGGAGACCGGTGGCACCGGCGGGCAGCCGGATGGTGGCGCTGGCTGCCTCGATGGGGACATCCCATTCGTCGCCGGTGACGTTCCAGTACAGCTCGTCATGATCGGTGAAGAATCGGAGTCCGTTCCTGGCCCGGTAGTGCAGGTTGATAGTGTGAGTGGCGTCCTGGGCCCCGGGAACCCAGATCTTGTATTTGAGGTAGTGTCGTTCCCGGCTGCTTTCGATTTTCAGCGACTGCGCCTCCGGACCCAGCGTGGCTCCGAGGAAATCCAGCCGCAGAGTCCAGTTGAAGCCCTGGGGTGTGCGGTATTCCACCGGAATAGTCCGGTAGAGGCCATTCCACGACCCGTTGAACCGGACCGTGATCGTTTCAGTGACGTCGATGGTTCCGTCCGAGTTCACCAGAATCGTGGCATTGAACTGCTTGATGGCCAGCGATCGTTGAGCCGGCAGCGGGGCCGCGACCAGCAGTCCGACCAGCGCCAGCAGGAGTTGCCTCACGCTTTCCCTCCCAGGTCGATCGACGGAACCGCCGACTCTGATGCGTCGCTCAGGCCGAAGAACTCTCTGGGCCGGAACCCCATTGGCCCGGCGATCAGATTCACTGGAAACTGGGCCACTTTGGTGTTGAGATCCCGGACCACGGCATTGTAGTATCGCCGGGCTTCCTGCACGTGATCTTCGATCTCGGCCAGACTCTTCTGCAGCTCGAGAAAGTTCTGCCCGGCTTTGAGATCAGGATACGCCTCGGCGAGGGCGACAACCTGCCTCACTGAGCTGGCCAGCACCCGCTCCGCTTCGCCGGCCTGAGCCGGACCGCCGGCTGCTGCCGCCCTGTTTCTCGCTTCCACTACTGCCTGCAGAGTCCCCTTTTCGTATCCAGCCGCGCCTTTCACCACGTTCACCAGCAGGGGTACCAGATCGTGCCGCCGCTTGAGCTGCACGTCGATATCGGCCCAGGCGTTGGCGGCCAGGTTCCGCAGACTGGCGAGGCTGTTGTAGATGTAGATCAGGCCGCCAAGAACAGCCACAGCCAGGATGACAGGAATCATGGTGCTTGCTCCACAGAACGCGGAAACGACTCCGCAGATGATCGCAGCTTCGCGCAGATCACGACAGCTACAGCCTGAAGTAATCTGGGGAAATCTGCGTTCATCGGCGGATTGATCAGTGCCAGGTTAGACCCAGATTGAAAAGCAGCAGTGAATTGTGCCCCGGGATATCTCCCAGAACCGGGTCGGTGTCTTTCTCGAAGAACTGCAACAGCAGATCGGCTGACGGTACCAGGTAGATGTTGCGCCCAATCTTCACTTCATACCCGGTCCCCAGCCCCAGCCCAAAACCGCCCTTGGTCGTGGTGGTCTCGCTATTCCCCGATTCGGTCCGTCGGGAGATGGAGGCGCCGCCGATGCCGCCCTTGAGGTAGAAGCCGGAAGTGACGTTGGGATACCACACGGTCACGAAATGAACGTTGCCCCGGGAGAGATTCACTCCTTTGTAGTCGACGGTCCACCCGATGGCCTCGCCACCCAGCAGCAGGTTTGCTTTGGGAGTTCCACCGAGCCGCAGGTATCCGCTCCCGCCCCAGAGGCTCTTCTCGTCCATACCCTGAGCCAGATTCACACCGGCTCCCAGGCCGAAACCGAGCCAGAATCCCTTCCGGTTGGGGGTATTCTGCGCCGAGAGTGGGGCGACGGTGAGTACAACCAGCAGCAGACTCGACCAGACCGATCTCCGCATGCAGCCTCCTCGTTTGTTGAGCCGGGTTCAGGCACCAAAGATAGTTTGTCGTGGCCGCCGCGACGATGTAACCTTGGAACCGATGCCTGACGCCCTTCCCTGGCTCCGTTTCTACCACAACGTCCCGACGACTCTCGAGTACCCCTCGGTGAGTCTCTATCAGGCCGTGATGAACTCGGTGCGACGGGTTCCCGACGCAGTCGCCTACCAGTTCCTCGGCTATCAATCGACCTACCGCGAACTGGGTGAAGCGATCGGACGCTGCGCCGCGGCGCTGCACCAGCTGGGGCTCCGGCAGGGCGATCGGATCACTATTTCGATGCCCACCAGTCCCCAGGGGGTCATCGCATTCTACGCCGCCATCCGGCTGGGTGCGGTGCCTTCGATGATCCATCCGCTCTCCCCTTCGCCGGAGATCGAGTTCTATCTCAAACTCAGCCGCTCCCGCTTTGCCCTGACCCTGGATGCCTTTTACGGTCGCTTCGCCGAGGTACGGCAACGGACCCCGCTCGAGACTCTGATTCTCGCCCGGATCCCCGACTACCTCTCTCCCCTCAAGAAGTTGGGCTTCTGGATTACTCGAGGCCGCAAGATTCCCGCGGTGCCGGCTGACGCGAAGGTCCACTGGTGGACCGATCTAATGAAGGGCAGCTATCCCGAGGCACCGGTTGCCATGGTTGACCCGGACAGCATGGCGGCCATCCTCTACTCGGGTGGAACCACCGGATCGCCCAAGGGGATCATGCTCTCGCACCGGAACTTCATCAGCGAGGGGATGCAGGTAGCAGCGTGGGGCGGTCTCCAGGAGTCCGACCGGGTGCTCGCCGTGCTTCCGATCTTTCACGGATTTGGACTCAGCGCTTTGGTCAATGCGGCACTGATGGGCGGTGCCCAGGCGATCATGGTTCCTCTCTTCAGCGCGGAAGCCGTCGCCAAGCTGATGCGAACCCATCGACCTACCGTCATCGCCGGTGTCCCTACCCTCTTCGACGCACTCTCCCGGGATCCTTCGCTGAAACGAGCCGATCTCTCCACTCTCCGGGCGGCCTTCTCCGGCGCGGACACTCTCCCCCGCCCCGTGAAAGATCGCTTCGAGGCTCTGGTACGGCAGCAAGGCGGGAGCGTCCGGCTGCTCGAGGGTTACGGACTCACCGAAGCGGTCACTGCCATCATGGCCACTCCGCTCGATGGCTATAGAGAAGGAAGCGTGGGAATCCCCTTCCCCGACATGCGGGCCAAGGTTTGCCGGAGCGGGACCGAAGAAGAAGTCGCGATTGGCGAGGAGGGCGAGATCTGCGTCTCCGGGCCTCCCGTGATGCTGGGATATCTCGATGAACCGGCGGCGACCGCCGAGACCCTGCGGACTCATCGAGATGGCCGGGTGTGGCTGCACACCGGCGACCTCGGCAAGATGGATAAGGACGGCTACTTCTATTTCATCACTCGGCTCAAGCGGATGATCAAGTCCTCCGGGTTCAACGTGTATCCGGCCCAGGTTGAGGCGATCCTCTATCAGCACCCGGCCGTTCTGGAAGCATGTGTCATCGGAGTGCCCGATCAGTCGCAAGGTGAGCGGGTCAAGGGGGTGGTCGTCCTGCGGGATTCGGTGGCCCCTTCGCCGGCTCTCGCCGAGGAGCTGATTCAGCACTGCCAGCAGCAGCTGATCAAGTGGTCTTGCCCCCGGGAGATCGAGTTCCGCTCAACCCTGCCGAAGACCCGGATCGGCAAGATCGACTTCAGGACCCTGGTCGACGAAGAAAAGCGCCGAATGCAGGTGACGACGTGACCCCGCTCCACGGCGGTGACCGGGTTGCCGAGGTCTTGAAGGCCCACGGCGTGCCGTTCCTGTTTACCCTCTGCGGCGGTCACATCTCCCCGATTCTCACTGCCGCGAAGCAGCGGGGGATCCGGATCGTCGACTTGCGGGATGAGGCCACCGCTGTCTTTGCCGCCGACGCCGCCGCACGGCTCAGCGGAATCCCCGGAGTCGCCGCCGTAACCGCGGGGCCGGGACTCACCAACGCGATCACGGCACTTCGCAACGCCCAGCAGGCTCAATCGCCGCTGTTGTTACTGGGTGGTGCTGCACCCACGGCACTTCGGCGCCGGGGCGCCTTGCAGGACATCGATCAGATCAGCTCGGTTCGACCTCATGTAAAGCGAGCCATCGCGATCACTCGGGTGCGCGACCTCGCCCCGGCGGTAAACGACGCGCTGGCGCTGGCCCGCTCGGGGCTACCGGGACCGGTATTCGTGGAGTGCCCGGTGGATCTGCTCTACCCCGAAGCTACGGTGCGGGAGTGGTACCTGGCCGCGTCGACCAAATCGAAGGGCCTGGCTGACAAGGCCATCGGCTTGTTTCTGCAACGCCACGTGAAGCGGATGTTCGAAGGACTCGACGGCGCGACGACTCCCATCACTGCGGCACCGGTGATTCCGGAACCGCCACTTGGCACGGTTCGGCAAGCGGTCGAGCTGCTTAGTCGTTCCCAGCGGCCCGTGCTTCTGGTCGGTAGCCAGGCGATGACCTTATCGAATGAAGCGGGACGAATCGCCGCGGCGGTGAACACCATCGGAATCCCGACCTACCTCTCGGGCATGGCCCGTGGACTGCTGGGTCGGGACGGCGAGCTGCAGCTGCGGCATCAGCGTCGGGCAGCCCTGAAGGAAGCCGACTGCGTGATTCTCGCCGGTGCTCCGGCCGACTTTCGGCTGGACTACGGCAAGCAGATCAATCGTTTGGCGGTGCTGATCAGTGCCAACCGCAGCCGGAGGGAGGCCCGGCTCAACCGGCGCCCTACCCTGTTAATAGAAGGAGACGCCGGACTGTTCCTGACCGAGCTGGCGGGAAACACCACCACCAGTCACCGCCCCCGGGTCGCCCCCTGGCTCGAGCAGCTCAAGCAACGTGACGCCGGCCGCGAAGCCGAGATCGAAACCGGGGCCGAAGCCGAGTCCGAGTTCGTCAATCCGCTGCGGCTCTGCCGGGAGATCGACCGGGCCCTGGCTGACCGATCGGTGATCGTGGCCGACGGGGGCGACTTTGTCGCCACCGCTTCCTACACTGTTCGCCCCCGGGGACCGCTCGGCTGGCTCGATCCCGGCGTGTTTGGCACTCTGGGTGTCGGGGCCGGCTTCGCGGTGGGTGCCCGGCTCTGCCGGCCCAACTCCGAAGTCTGGGTTTTGTTGGGAGACGGCGCCGCGGGCTGGAGTCTCTCCGAGTTTGATACCCTGGTGCGGCATCAGCTTCCAGTCATTGCGGTGGTAGGAAACGACGGGGGCTGGACTCAGATCGCCAGAGAGCAGATCAAGCTTTTGAAGGACGATGTAGGGACCGTGCTGGCCCGCAGTGATTATCACCGGGTGGTTGAAGGGTTTGGAGCCGAGGGAATTCTGGTACAGAACAGCACCGAACTGCGACCGGCCCTCGAGCGGGCCAAGCAGATTGCTGCCGGGGGAAGACCGGTGCTGGTGAATGTCTGGCTTGATAAGACTGATTTTAGAGAAGGATCCATTTCCATGTGATAGTGGGCTGGTGGGCTGGTGGGCTGGGCCCGCCTAGCCTACCAGCCCACCAGCCCACTAATCCTTGTACGGATCAAACTCCTCCGCTCCCGCCATCACCACAATCAGCGGCCGGAGCGTATGCAGGACCTCGATTGTGGCGCCCTGCGCAGCCAGGACCTCGGGCAGCCGGCGGTACACGTGCGGGCTCTCGTCCAGACCACCACCCCGCAGGACCACGCCCTTCTCGGCCACCCACGCCTGCATCATCTCGGGCGTCACCCGGCCCTCGCTCAGGACCTTACCGGTCTTCCGGTGCCGCTTCCCTGCCGCGGCGGTCCGGCTCATCACTCGACCGGCTCCGTGCACCGTGGAGTACATCGCCTGACGCTGAGTCTCCGACACGGTGGGATCGCTGGACCGAGCACCCCGCACGATTACCGCGTCGTCACCCATCGACCCGCCGATGAATCCCAGCTGACCCGGAAACGCCGGGGTCGCCCCCTTCCGGACCACCACCAGCTCCTCGCCCTCGTGCTGCTCCTTCCAGGCGAAGTTGTGATGGTTGTGCACCAGCTCCTGTTCGGTTCCGCCGATGATGGAGACCACTTTACGGGCCACCCACTCCCGGCCGGCGTAGGCGTACCGACCGGCCAGCTCCATCAGGTGCCAGTAGTCGTGACCCACCGGCTGATCCAGCTGCAGCAGCACTTCGGTCTCGGGCACCCGGTCGCCCCACCTGGCTCCCTGACCCAGGGCCAGGAAGTTGGAGGCCACGGTATGACCGAACCCCCGGCTTCCGAAGTGGACTCCCACCCACAGCGCCCCGTTCTCATCGGCGAAAACGTCGACATAGTGGTTGCCGCTCCCCACCGTACCCAGCTGCTGCCGGGCCTTCACCTGCAGTGCCTGCCGGTGCTTGGCCGGCACCGCGCCCCATGCAACATCCTCGAACAGCGGATCGTCGGTCGGCGCGTCATCGGCCCGGTTCTTTCGACCCACACCGAAGCTGAGCGACTCGGCGATTTCGTCGGCCAGGTTAGTCAGCCGGCGGGCCACCTGGTTTCCGGTGTTACCCAGATCGGCCACCGTCTTATCGGTCCGGATCGCGGCGTTACCGCAAGCGATATCGAACCCGACTCCCACCACCGAGACGGCGTTCTGGTAGGCCGCGACTCCGCCGATCGGCATCACGTACCCGACATGGCCGTCGGCCATCAGCGCAACCTTCCGGGCCCGCTCAGCCACCTTGGCCAGCTGGGCCTTGGTGTTCTCGTCATGCTGTCCGAAGATCTGCATTGTAGTTCTCTTGTACGTTTGAGTTCAGCATCAAGCTAAGAGCTAAGAGCTAACGGCTACCACACTAGCACTCTCGTTGAGCCTGGGCACTTAGCTCTTAGCTATCAGCTCCTAGCCACCTTTTCTCAGCCATGTCGTCGCCGTCTCCGAGCCAAGGCACGGAGCCGTCCCTCATGTCGCATCCGGCAGGCTTCACAGCCCCGGCCCTGATTGCACCTGGGTTTGCGTAACCCGTCGTAGCGATCTGCCTCTCTGCACTTCTGCATCTGACCCTCCCTTCGAATGAAAAAACCCCGCCGGCATCGACTGCGCCGGCGGGGGATACGGAACCCTGGAGACCTGAGGATCGGGGCCCTAGGGACCCTGATCAAACACTCCCGCCGACATATCAACAGACCCGAGCCTGCGCTGCTCGATTCCTATTGCTTGCGATAACGTCATCATCTTGTCGCCTTTCATTGTCCCGTTCCGATACTCACTGGACGTTGTCACTGACCGCCTGACCGCCTGACCGCCTGACCGAAACGAAAATCGCGCCCCCAGGTTGGCGGCGGTGCCATTGAGGCCCACCGATCACCACAGGGACGCGACTCCCGTAACAGTGAGCTACACTAACGGAGAGTAAACGTTCTGGCAAGCCCGGAACTAGATCCGCGGCTGAATCTCGAATAGACCGCCCGATCCATTGTCGGTCTGCAAGGCCACCGTCACGTTGTCAGCACCGAAGGCAAACCAATACCTCACCGGACCCTCACACCCCGCGACGGCCCCCGTGGCAATCACCTTCGAACAACTCTCCGGTCTCAAGGACAATGAGCTCGAGAAAGTACTGAAGGCCGGCCAGCCGCCGACCGTGGCTGACGTTTCCGGTTATGAGTTCCGCGGCTGGAACCAGAACAGCGGGACCGACATCATCGGCACCCGGAAGTTCGTCAAAGGTTTCTACGGCGCCAGGCCGGACAGCACCGGCTGGGGCTACAACATGCCGGTGGAACAGAACGGGATGCAGGGGCCCTGGGTACCCAGGAAGGAAAACGGGAAGGACAAGCGCTTCGCATTCTTCAGGGTGCTGCCTGGCGCCAAGCTGAAAGACTCGGTCTATCCCAGCATGCTGGTAGTGGATTACCGCCAGTGGAAAGACTACTTCTTTCTGAGTCCGATCAAGTACACCGTCGATTACCTGGTCTTTGTCGAACCGACCAACACCGATCTCATCCTGGGCAAGAGCTACAGCCAGTTCCTCGGCATCAAGATGTTTCTCGGCTATTTCATCATCGAACGCTGGCGCAAATCCGGATACGAGGGCCCGTGAGTTCTCAACTCGAAGTCATCAAAGCGTTCGTCGAACTGCAGCTGTTTCATCTCACTCCGGCCAACGCCGCGCTGATCGATGATCCGGCGGTGGTCGCCCCCGAAGCACGGGCCTACATCTCCACCCTGCCCAACATCATTCAGTCGGTATTCCAGCTGGTGGTGGATCACATCGACGCCACCGCCCGCCAGCTCAAACACAAAGACTTCCCCGCCTTGACGCTCAAGGACCGAGAAGCAGTTCTGGACGACTTGTGGGGCGACTCGCTGTGGCACGACCTGGTTTCCATGCTGGCCAAGATCGGCTGGCTGGTGATTCACTCGCGCGGGCCGGCCCGCCAGCGGGTGGGATTCACCCAGGACCTGAACCGTCCGGTGCAGCCGGTCGATGTCCCCGAGCCGCCCCGGGCCGACCTCAAGAAGAAGTACGATGTCTGTGTGATCGGATCGGGAGCTGGAGGGGCCGTGATGGCGAGCCGGATCGCCGCGAAGGGCAAGAGTGTCGTCATGATCGACGAGGGCAAATGGATCAGTCCCAAGGACTATCCCCAACGGGACGATCAGGCCCTCATGGCGATGTACCGGAACGCGGGAGTCCAGCCCGCGCTTCCCACCCTCGACGCGCTGCTTAAACCGGGTGGCGCGACTTTCATGACCGTGCTGCAGGCGCGGGTGTTCGGGGGTGGGCCCGCCATCAACAATGCGATTCACTTCCCCATCGCCCAGGAACGGGCCGACCAGTGGACCTCGAACTACGAGTTTCCGGTCCCCTGGAATGACTTGTCAGCCAGGCTCAATCAGGTCAAGAACGATCTCGGGGTCTCTCCCGCCGAAACCGAGAAAGGAACCGGCGAACGTTCCCGGATTTTCGAACGGGGAGCCAACGGCCTTGGCCTGAACCCGAAGTTTCTCGAAGTGGCGATCCACCAATGCGCCGGCTGCGGCGGGTGTAATGTGGGATGCGCCTATGGCCTCAAGACCGGAGGAGCTCACGGAAACAAGGGACCCAACGGACCACGCAGCTATCTGATGCGGGCCCTCGATGCCAAAGCCGCGATCGCACCACAAGTTCAGGGCACTCGGCTGTTGCACGGCCTGTTCGGCCGCAAGATCACCGGTCTCGCCGCCCGGGACAAACGCACCGAGAAGGACATCGAAATCGAGGCGCGGGCTTTTGTCGCCTCGGCCGGTCCGATTCACAGCAGCAAGTTGCTGCGCCAGAGCTTCATTCAGATCGCCAGCCCGGTAGGGCGCCACATCTCGGCCAACATCGTCATGCCGGTGCTTGCCATCATGCCCGCCGATATTGGGCCCGTCCCCAATCCCGGTCTCGAGATGTGCTTCTACGTCGGTCAGGATGGCCGGCTGCTGGAGTCGTGGTTCCACTACCCGGGCTCCCTGACCACGGCGCTCCCGGAATGGCTGGCCGATCACGTGCGAATCATGACCAACTACAGGCGCATGGTCGCCTGCGGCGTAGTGGTGCCCAGCGGGAACCGCGGCATCGTGAATGTGGGCGGCGACCTGGTGCTGACCTTGTCGGATGGGGAGCTCAAGTTGATGGTGGCGGGGGTGCTCAGCGCCGCCGATCTCTACTTCAAGGCCGGAGCCGTTGAGGTCATTCCAGCCACGGCGCGTCCCTGTTACCTCCGGAGCGGGTCAGCCGAGGCAGACAAGAAGATGTTCCGTTCCAGCATCCGCGGTCCGGCCGACCTCACCCTGGGCACGGCTCATCCCCAGGGCGGAAACGCCATCGGCCGGCATGCCCTGAAGAGTGTGGTGGGTCCCCACTTCAATGCCTACGACTTCGACAATCTCTTTGTGGCCGATGCCAGTCTTTTCCCTGCCGGATGCGGAGTGAATCCGCAGATGACCGCGATGGCACTGTCACACTTAGCCGCGGACCGAGTTCTTTCGTACCTGGGATAGATGCAAAGTCGCCTCGAAGGAACCGGAGTCACGATCTCACCACGGAGCCTCGAAGGTCACGTAGGTATTACGAAGAGAAATCAGCAACCAAAATGCGGTTATCCGTGTTGGCTTCGTGAACATCGTGCCTCTGTGGTGAGGCCGTGGCTCCGCTGACTCCGTGGCGCCGGTCAGGTGAGCCCGACCACAATGTCACGGGGTTCTCCACAGGAACGAACTGGGATCCATGGATTTCAGCACTGCATCCTGCCCGCACAAAGGGCCCGGCGTCAACCGGGCCCTTCTTCGTAACACAATAAATATCAAAGACTTAGCGACTTGGGTCCGGGAGTTGCCTTATGAAGGGCAGTCCGAACCAAGGGTGACTCTGTGTCCGAGATTAAGGTCCGCAACGCGGCCCACAGCGAGTTCAGCTTCAGCACCGCCGAAGAATTCGGCGAAGTGATCCAGAACGGCGGCATCACCGCTGACTGGGAGGTCTATCACTCTACTGCCCGCCGCTGGTTGCCGATCACCCATCACCCGGTGTTCAGCGCCCACAGCCGGTCAGTCTCGTCGTAAGGCACTCATCGGTGCTACTCGCGCTGCCCGGCTGGCCGGGATCAGTCCTGCGAGGGCGGCTACCGCCACCAGCAGCAAACTGGTCCCCGCGATAGTCAGCGGGTCCATGGTTCCTACCCCGAAGAGCTGTCTCCTGATCATCTGAGCCCCAGCCATCGCGGCGGGAACCCCTATTGCCAGACCGAAAGCGATCAGGGTCATGGTTTCCTTGAGGACCATGCCGATGATCGAACTCTGCTGCGCTCCCAAAGCCATCCGGATCCCCACTTCGTTGGCCCGGCGGGCTACGGATTGGGCCACCACCCCATAGAGACCCACGCAGGCGAGTAACACGGCAAGCGCGCCAAACACCCCGACCAGCCGGGCGAAGAGCCGCTGTTGCCCCAGCGCCCGGTCAACCTGGTTGTCCATGGAAACCATGCCGCTGATCGGCAGCTTGGGATCCACCGAATTGATCGCCTCACGGACCGCCGGGCCGGCTGACGCGGGGTCCCCGCTGACCCGGATCGCCAGTTCGCTGACGTAGCCTGATTGATCGGCTGTCTGGAGCAGGGGGAGGAAGATCATCTTTGAAGCCGGCGAGCTGGGGCCATCGAATTTCGCGTCCGCCAACACGCCGATGATTTCGATCGCGCCGGCGTCGTTCTGGGAATCGCCCAGACCGAACCGGCGCCCCACCGGATTCTCATTGCCGAAGTAGGTCTTGGCGAACGTCTGGTTCACCATCGCGACCCGGGGGCTCCCCACCCGATCCCGGTCTTCAAACCCGCGACCGGCGAGGATCGACATGCCCATGGTCTGGGGATACCTGGGACCCACCAAATCGATGATTCCTCTCGGTTGCTCACCCTCCTGGGCACGGTATCCATCGATGACGATTGTGCTGCTCCGGCTCATGTCACTCATCGGGCTGTAGGTCGCCACGGTGACCGAACTGACCCCGGGAACCGCCTGCACCTGCTCGAGCAGTCTGGTGTACAGATCGGGCAGATCGGTCGCGCGATAGTTCGCCAGCCTGGTCTGCAGCCGGGCCAGCAGCACACCGGAGCGATCGAAGCCAAGCTCCTGGCCTTGCAGGTTGATCAGACTCCGGGTGAGCAGCCCGGCACCGACCAGAAGGACCAGGCAGAGTGAGACCTGCCCCACCACCAGCGCCGGGGCCAGGCCGACGATTCGACGGGGACCCCTCCCGGTATTGGAGCGATCCTTCAACGCATTGGCCAGATCGAGCCGACCGCTCCGTAGCGCGGGGGCCAGACTGAACAGGATCCCCGCGGCCAGCGAGATCGCCATGGTAAACCCGAGAATGCCAGGACTCATCTCAAGGGAAACCGGAGAGCGTGGCGCCACCGCGGTTACCAGCAGCTGCCCTCCCCAAGCGGCGATGACCAGCCCGAGCACCCCGCCCGCCAGCGCCAACACGACGCCCTCGGTAAGAAGCTGGCGGGCCAGCCGGGAGCCACTGGCTCCCAGGGCCAGCCGAACCGTGATCTCCGTGTGACGAGCCGCAGCCCGGGCCAGCAACAGATTGGCCACGTTGGCGCATGCAATCAGCAGTACCAGCGCAACCACCGCAGTGAGGACGAACAGCGATTCCTTGTAGTTGTCCCGTAAGGAGGAGACCCCCCGGCCGCCGGGGACCAGCTGCACGTAGCTCTGGTCGATCAGGCTCCGGGTCTCATTGGAGATCTGGCTGCCACTCTGGTCGGTGAGGGTTCGACGGAGAATCGCGGTCGCTTCGGCCTGGGCATCCGCCAGCGTCTTGCCCGGAGCAAGCCGCCCCAGAATCCGCATGCCGTAGTAGGTGACGTCGTCGAAGAACGGCTCGCTCAGTTCGATCCTCGGCTGCAGAGTCAGGGGCAGCCAGTAATCGGGGGCCCGGCGAACCCGTTCGCCGAAAAAGTTCTTCCCCATCACCCCAACAATCGTGACCGGGGCTCCGTTGAGCTGAACCGTCCGGCCTACTGCCGCGGGGTCACTTCCCAGCTTGGTGCTCCAATAACCGTAGCTGACTACCGCCACCGCCGGAGCGGCTGGATCGTCGTCCGACGGTGTCAGGGCTCGACCCAGCAGCGGAGTTGCACCCAGCACGCTGAAATAGTTGCCGCTGACCAGCTGACCGCTTCCCATCTGGGCCGCACCTTCGCTGGTCCCGCTCTCACCAAGAATGCTCAGCGCGTTGGCGGAGCTCCGGATACCCACCAGTCCGCTGACACTCCTCATCTGATCGCGGTAGGCCCGGTAGACCGGATAGGTGAAGTACTCCCACCGTCCGCTCATCAGACTCCCGGTGATCGCACCTTCGTCCGGGGAATCGCTCCACATCACCAGTCGGCCGGGGTCCTGCACCGGAAGCGAGCGAAGCAAGACCGCGTTTACCACCGAGAAGATCGCGGTGTTGGCCCCGATGCCGAGACCCAGTGTCAGCACCGCGATGGTGGTGAAGCCGGGGTGATTCCCCAGCCGACGGATGGCGTACTTGAGATCCTGGATCAGTGAAAGCACGGGCACTCGTGGTTACCGGAGTTGCCCGACCCAAGGCAACCCATATGCCTTGGGTAGTCAGGAGGGAACTATTGACGGGCGAAAGACTTAGGCCCTCTGAGCGGGGCTTCGCTCGGACTCGAGTGTCCGTTTGTGGGATCCCGACGTTCGGCGTCGGACGGGTGAAGCTGTCGACCCGCCGGCGATGAACGCCGCGGCCCGCGCCAGGACGTCGGGGTCAATCAGAGTGCGATTGTGCCCCAGTCCTTCGGTAAGAATCCGCTCGGCGCCGGGCCACACATTGGCGATTCGGGCCGACTCTTCAACCGGAATGGCCTGATCACCCACATCATGAATCAGCAGCAACGGTACCACCGGGTCGGGCAGGTATTTCTCGACCGCGATGTCCTTCCACTTCAGACCGAAACGACTTTCGATCCGGGCCTGCATCATCGAAACCACTTTGGGTGAGAGCCCCAGACGAGCCGCATCCTCTTTGGAAGAAGGTTCGAGACTGGAGGGGGATCCAAGGAAGACCACCCGCCGGAATCGAGGACCGTTCTTCATCGCCATGGCAATGGCGGCCCCTCCGATGGAGTGGCCAATGGCCCCGGCGTGGGAACCAGCGTCACCGGCAGCAGTCCATTCGACCACCGCCCTCAGCGCCGCGGCGATCTCGACCACCGAGGAGGTCTTTCCCACCGACTGGCCGTGACCCGGGGCGTCGAACCCGACCACCGAGTAACCGTCCCGAACCAGGGGAGCGACGAAGGAAGTCATTCGGGCCGCCGAGAAACCCCAGCCGTGAACCAGATAGACTGTCGGGCCATCGCCCCAGGACCAGGCAGCGAGGTGACCGCCGGCGAAGGGCACCCGGAATCGGTGGCCCTGCTTGAGCACGGCCAGCTCGGCGGGAAGCACCGCTCTTTTGCGAGGCGACAGGAAAGCCCGCTCGGCCCAACGGGCGGTCAGCCCGGGCGCGACTGCGGAGGCGCTGCCGAGGACCGCTGAAATCAAGCGACCGTTCGTGCTTTTATTACCGGAACGATTCGAAAGCGGTGGTGCCATCTTCAACTCCAGATCCAGGGTACGGGGCGGTTCAGACCGCGGCGGCGGCTTTCATCAGGGAATCGAAAGCCCGTCGAGCCCGCTGCTCAGCCTGCGGGTCGTTCAACAACCGGGAGGAGTGATGGAAGCTGAGCATCACACCGTAGAGATCCTGGGCCATCTGCTCCGGATCGGTCTTGGCCCGGAACTCCCGGGTGCCGATCGCGGTGCGGGTAACCCGGGCGATGCAGTCCATCCATTTCTTCTGTTCCAGCACCAGCAGATCGCGAACCGGACCGGGGCGATCATCCAACTCGACGGCGGCGGCCACGAAGATGCAGCCCCCAGCGTGGTTCTCCCCTTTAGCCCAGTCCATCCAGCGCTCGAACAGAGCCCGCAAGCGGGCCTTGCCGCGCGGCTGGGCCAGGGCCGGACGCACCACGACATCGGTGAAGTGGGCCGCGGCGGCCTCGAGGACTCCCATCTGCAGGGCCTCCTTGGAACGGAAATGGGCGAACAACCCGCTCTTGGAGAGATGCAGGTCGTCCGCCAGGCGCCCTATAGTGATCCCTTCCAGACCCGCGGCACTGGCCACGCCGGCAGCGTGGTCGAGGATGGTCTGGCGGGTAACGGCTCCTTTGCCCATGACACAGAATAGCACGAGCGTACTTTTATTGCAAGGGGCGGAAGAGCCGGAAAAGGCGGAAAGGGCGGAAAAAGTGAAAGGCGGAAGAGTTGAGATAACCCTTCCGCCTCTTCCGCCACTCCGCCCTTACCGCCTACGCGGCGACCGCCTGCGCCGCCACCACCTGGACTTCCAGGGTGAACTTCACTTCCTCACCGACCAGCACACCACCCAGCTCCAGCGCCTGATTCCAGTTGAGCCCCCACTCCTTGCGGTTGAGCTTCCCGGTGGCCGACGACGCGATGCGGGTGTTGCCCCAGGGATCCTTCACCGGGTTCTCCCGCTCCAGCGTGAAGCTGACCGGCTTGGTCACTCCGTGGAGGGTCAGATCGCCGGTGATCAACGACTGGGCCCCGTTCTGCTTGATGCCGGTGGAGACAAACTTGATCTCGGGATACCTGGCCACGTCGAAGAAATCGGGCGAGCGAAGGTGATCGTCCCGCTGGGCCACTCCGGTATCCACGCTGTTGGCCTCGATGGTCGCTTCGATCTTCTTCAGCTGAGCGTTCTCATCCACCTCAGCGACCGCTGCGAACTTGTTGAAGCGCCCCTTCACCGTCGAGATACCGAGGTGCTTGACGCTGAACTCGATGCTGGTGTGGGCGGGATCGATATTCCATTTCATATGCTGCTCCTGTAAATGTGCACGAAGACGGGTTTACCCGTTGACCCTGGTCCGTTCCCGGACCTTTTCCAAACCTGCGATCAGACTGGCAATGGTCGACTCATCCAGATGACCCAGCAGCTCGTGATGCATCCGCTGCACCACCGGATCCAGCTCGGCCAGCAACTCACTTCCTTTGGCAGTCAGGCGAACCGTTACCACCCGGCGATCCTCCGCCATCCGGCCCCGCTCCACCAGGTGCAGACCGGTCAGCCGGTCCAGTAGACGGGTGATATCCGAATCCCGGGTGATCATCCGTTCGGCGATGGCGCCGCAGGGCACTCCACTGACTCCGGCCCCGCGCAGGATCCGCAGCACGTTGTATTGAGTGGTAGTGATCCCGTACTGCTTCAAAGCTTCTCCCGCGCTGTAGCTCAGATCCGAGGCGGTCCGCATCACGTTGAGGATGGCCTCTTCCAAGGCGCTGCTGAAAGGCTTGGTCTGCTTGATCTCGTCGCGTAGCGACATTGTCGGGCTCCAAGTCAAATTCTACGTGCCAACGATAGTCGTTATCACATCTATTGTCAATAGCCAACTTGGCCATTTGCCACAAATCGATGTGAATCAATGGGTTAGACTTGGACTGGCCGGCCCAACCTGGTCGATCTAGTTTGAACCCCAAATGAACGATCCACTCGCAGGGCTCTGGACTGAGCTGGAAGACCGCTACCGCCAGGAGGGTTTCCTCGGGCGGGGTGGCATGGCGTCGGTATTTCTGGCTCAGGACCTCAAGAACCGGCGCCGAGTTGCCATCAAGGTTCTGAATCCGGAGATGGCCACTTCCTTCGATCACGACCGTTTCCGGCTCGAGGTCGAAACCGCGGCCGCCCTGAGTCACCCCAACATCCTGCCGATGTTCGATTCGGGTGAGGCTGCCGGTCAGCTGTTCTACGTCATGCCCTATGTCGAGGGGGAGAATCTCCGGCAGCGACTGGAGCGGGAGCATCAGCTCCCGATCGACGAAGCGGTGAAGATCGCCTGTGAAGTTGCCCAGGCCCTGGCCTACGCCCACAGCCTCGGCGTGATTCATCGCGACATCAAGCCCGAGAATATCATGTTCATGTCGGGCAGCGCGGTGGTGGCGGACTTCGGGGTGGCCCGGGCGTTGACTCCCAGTACTACCGGCCAGATCACACCGGCCGGGGTGGCGGTTGGCACCCCAAGCTACATGAGCCCGGAGCAGGCTTCCGGGAAAGGGACAGTGGATGGGCGCGCCGATATCTACGGCATTGGTTGCGTGCTCTATGAGATGCTGGCCGGTTCAGTTCCCTTCCACGGCCCCACACCCCAGATCGTGATGGCCCGCCAGAGCATCGATGCGGTCCCGCCGATCCGAACCGTGCGCCCCACGGTCCCCGAATCGCTGGAGCAGGTGATCCTCAAGGCGCTGGCCAAGACTCCCGCCGACCGCTACTCCACCGCCCAGCATCTGGCCGAGGCGTTGCGGGCCCGGAACTCGGGTCAATTCGAGGCGCTGCACAGCGAGTCGATCGCGGTGCTTCCCTTCACCAACCTCAGTTCTGACCCCGACACCGAGTATTTCAGCGACGGAATCAGCGAAGAGATCATCAACAGCCTGGCTCAGCTGCCCGGGCTTCGGGTAGCGGCCCGGACTTCCTCGTTCGTATTCCGGAGCCGAGGACTCGACCTTGCCGAGGTGGGCCAGAAACTCAGGGTCGCTACGATTCTGGAAGGCACAGTCCGGAGAAGCGGCAATCACCTCCGCATCACTGCGCGGCTGGTCAAGGCCTCGGATGGATACAACCTCTGGTCCGAGCGATACGACCGGGAGTTGATCGACGTCTTCGCGATTCAGGACGAGATCGCCCGGGCCATCGCCAACCGTCTGCAGATCACTCTGGGCGAGTCGGGCCACGATTCTCCGGCTACTCCCCCGACCCGCAGTCTCGACGCCTACCATTTGTATCTCAAGGGCCGCTACAACGTGCAGCTCCGCGGACTGGGGCTGCGTCGGGCGTTGGAGTGCTTCACCCAGGCGCTGGAGCTCGATCCTAACTACGCGGCGGCACATGCAGGTCTGGGCGACACCTGGACCCTGCTTGGTATTCACGGTGTCGCGCCGCCCAGGCAGATCCTTCCCAGCGCGCGGGCTGCCATCAAACGGGCGCTCGAGCTGGCGCCCGATCTCGCCGAGGCTCACTGTGCGGCCGGGACCCTGAAGTTCATGTTCGATTGGGATTGGGCCGGCGCCGCGAACGATCTGCGTAAGGCGCTGCAGCTCAACCCCAGGCTGGTCACCGGTCAGTACTGGTACGGGATCTACCTCGGCCTCATCGAGGGGCGGTACGATGAAGGAATGGTTCATGTCCGCCGCTCCGTGGACCTCGACCCTCTCTCTGCCCTGCCGCTCACCCATCTCGGCATGCTGTTGATGGGCGCCGGGCGTCATGCCGAAGCGGTGGACGTGCTGCTGCAGGCCAGCAAGCTGACCCCGACGATGTACGTACCGTACCTCTACGCCGGAGGAGCGTTCAACTGGCTGGGCCGTCCCGCCGAGGCGATCCCAATGGCGGAGATCGCGGCAATGATGTCGGGACGGCAACCCATCGCCCTGGCCACGTTGGCGGTGGCCCACGCGCTGTCGGGACGGTTGGATTACGCCGAATCGGTCTACGATGAGCTGATGGCCCGCTCTCGGCGCGAATATGTGCAGACCACGGTCATCGCGATTGTGGTCGCGGCCCTCGGCCGGATGGACGAAGCCTTCCGGCTGTTGCACCGTGCCTGTGAAGAGCGGGACAGCGTGCTGGTGTATTCCCGGGCCTACCCGGGATTCGCGCCGCTGCAGCAGGATCCCCGAATGAAAGAGATCGTAGCCCGGGTCGGGCTGCTGAGTCCCCGCCTGGGCTAGAACTTCCGGAGCGGCCGGACCGTATCTCAGGCCATGCATACACTCCTCTTACTCGCCGCGATCGGGCTGCAACAACCCGATCCCCTGCTGGTGGTAGTGAACAAGCCCGCCTCTACCGTTTCGATCGTCAACATCAAATCTGGAACGATCTTGACGAGTCTCCCAACCGGAGCCAATCCCCACGAGACTGCCGCTTCTTTCGATGGGAAATGGGCGGTGGTGAGTGACTACGGCGCCCA
>CAZOES010000001.1:69745-92862 GCA_964578865.1 uncultured Gemmatimonadaceae bacterium
GCAGCCGCGCGGCCGGCAGCCGGCGCGTGGACCCTCACCGTCATCGATGTCGGCGGGAAGAAGGTGGTTCGCACCATCGACGTGGGATTCACTCGTCCCCACGGAATCCTGTTTATGCCCGACAACCGCACTGTGGCCGTGACCTCGGAGACCGGCGGAATGGTGGTCCTGGTCGATGCGGTCGCCGGAACGGTTACATCGAGTCATCCCAGCACCCAGCAGACCAGTCACATGCTGGCACTGACCAGAGATGGCAAGATGGCGTACACCGCCAACATTAGATCCGGTTCGATCTCTGCCATCGACCTGACCAACGCGGTGCCGACCAGGACCCTGCCAGTGGGTACCATGACCGAGGCCATCGGTCTGACTCCGGACAATCGTGAGGCATGGCTGGGGAGCAACAACACCGGCAAGGTCTACGCGGTGGATGTGAAGGCCTGGAAGGTGATCGACTCGATGCAGACCAGCGGGTTCCCCTACCGCATTAGCTTCACGCCCGACGGAAAGACCGCGATCATTACCAATCCGATGAGCGACGAAGTTCACCTCTATGACGTAGCTACCAAGCAGCGTCAGGGGACGATCACGGTGCATGGGTCGAAGGGGCAGCAGGGTCAGCCGCTGGCGGTGGTGATCTCAAAGGATGGCAAGACCGCGTGGGTGTCGCTGGCGGAGGCGGGCGAGATCGCCGAGCTCGATTTGGGCACCAAGACCGTGAAGCGCTACTTGCCGGGTGGAGATGGGCCTGATGGGATGGCACTGATCGGAGCGTAGGTCCTGTCGTCCCGAACGGAGCCCCGTGACAGCGGGGCGGAGTCGAGGGATCTCCGAGGTCAAATGCACTCGAACTGATTTGTGGGCTCGATCGGGCTCGTCCCTCCGCGACCCTTATTCGCCCGTGCACGGATCGCCCTCCTCAAAGATCCTCCTAGCATGGGCGAACCAACGTCGCTCCGGGACGAACCCGATCTCCCCTTCCGCCCTTCCGCCCTTAAACCCGCGACCTGTGACCGGCATCCCACTCCCAAACCCCAATGGGAGGGCAGCATGGCGGGTACACAGAAACTGATGCTGGCAGCGGTGTTAGGGCTGGGTGTCCATTCCGCGGCCGGTGGCTGGGCGGTGATCTCGATCGCGAGTGCGCCGGACTACCTCGAGGCGGGAAAGAGCTATCGGTTGGAGTACACCGTGCGGCAGCACGGCCGGGATCTGCTGAGCGATCTCAAGGGGACAGTGGAAGTTCAGCCGGTCGAGGGGAACCGGATTTCGGTGTCGGCCTTGCCGGCTTCGAAGAAGGGGAGCTACGCGGCGACATTCACGGTCCCCGACGCCGACCGGATGAGCCTCAAGATCATCAGTGGATTCAGTGGCGGCGGGTGGGGTGATCTGACGGTGACGTCGATTCCCATCGTCCGGACCGGCAAGGATCGCCCGACTCTTACCCTCGCCGAACGCGGCCGGAAGCTGTTCGTGGCGAAGGGCTGTGGCACCTGTCACGTGAACGGAGATGTTCCGGAGTTCGCCCAGGTGAATCGGGTGCTTGATAAGCTTGGGCCCGAGTTGACCGGGCGGAAACTGGAAGCGGCCTACGTCCGGCAGCGTCTGACCAATCCCTCCAGTCTGCCACCCATCGGGGCCGATGTGGTGCGGATGCCGAATCTCGAGCTGGGAACCGGCGAGGTGGATGCGTTAGTGGCGATGCTGAGTGGGCCGGTGCAAAGGGCGTCGCTGTAGGCGGGTAGGCGGCGATGCAGCAGGGGCGAAATAGTACGGGCGACCCGATGGGTCGCCCGTACCATCTGCCCCGTGCTGCATCGCCCGCCCTTTCCGCCCTTCCCCCTACCCGCCCAACAGATCGCACGCCATCCCAATCCCACTCTTCCCTCTCAATCTCTCCCGGCAGTTTTTCACCTCGGTCGCGACGGTTGCGCTCCCTAACAACTCATCCAACGCACGGGTCACCCGGTCCGCAGTGAACTTCTTCGGGACCAGCCACCGGGCCACACCCAGCGACTCGGCCCGCATCGCGTTATCAGGCTGATCGAACGCCATCGGCATGATCAGGTGGGGTACCCCGGAGGAGAGCGCCTGAGCCAGGGTGCCGATTCCGCCGTGATGTACCAGCGCCGCCGAGCGGGGAAGCACGGTCGAGAAAGGGGCGTACTTCCGGAACACGATGTTGTCCGGCAACCCGGAGGGAATCTGCTCCGGGTAGCCGGTCAGAAAGAGCCCCCGGCGATTCAGTCGCTTGAGCGCCTCGGTGGCGGCAGCGAAGAACTCGTGGGCATGCCGGTTGGCACTGCCGGGAGATACCACCACTGGCGGCGAACCGGCATCGAGAAAGGCGGACAATTCGGCATCGATCGGCGAGCCGGCGGGATCGTCCCAGAGCGGAAATGATGCCGAGTGGAAATGCTCGGGCCAGTCAGGCTGCCGAGGGCCGAACCAGTCAGGGAACAGCCCGATCACCCCGTTCGGCGAGTTGAGCCAATGGTTGAAGATTCGAGAAACCGGAGCCAGCCCAAGGCTCGCCCGCCATTGGTTGAGGGCGGGAGCAATAACCGGATCGATCCCCACCTTGTCCACCACGTACCAGAGCGATCGCTTGAGCCAGAGAGGCCAGCCACTGATGTCGCTGCCTGGCGGCAGGGCCGGCACCTTGAACCTGGTCCGAATGCTGGACGGCGCCAAGTGTATGGTGAATGCCGTAGCCTGGTGTAGTTCTTCGAACACCCGGGCGTAGAACGCCAGCGGATGGCCAACCACAACACTTCCCGGCAGGTAATGCTGCTCCAGCGCCTGCCGAGAGGATTCGAGGCTCGGCACAATCATCCGGAGGACGGTTTCGACGCCCTTCCTGGGGTGCCAGAGGTCGGGGTTCTCGGTCGCCTCGTTGTAGTTCTGGGCGGAAACGGTGGCAACGAAGTGAATCCCGCTCTTCTCGACCACCTGCCGGTGAGGCTCGGCGGCGAAGAGAATCACCTCATGGCCGCGGGACTGCAGTTCGCGCCCGATGCCAACGAACGGGTGGACGTCGCCGCTGGAGCCAACCGGAGTCAGCAGATATCTCATGGACCGACAAGATAACTGACAGTGAGGAGGAACTAATCTCAAGCCCAGGTCCCAGAAGTAAGGAGTGAGGAGGAAAGCCTTGTGGGTCGTTGAGGGCAGGGAGCCACCCTCCACGACCCACAAGTCAGTTCCTCCTCACTCCTCACTACGCAGGACTCACCCTGCGATTAGTTCCTGCTGTTCAGTTCCTGCTGTTGCTCACATCCCCTTCGCCAGCTTGTCGACCGAGAAGGCCAGGGCGTGGACCTTGGGTGCATCCTTGGCGCCGTTGGCGTCCTTATGGAGCTCGCCACCGAGCTTGGTCAGCGCGGCGGTGCGGGCTTCGCCGGAGGCTTTCTCGGCGGCGGCGAGCGCAGTCCGGGCAGCCGAGATGCGGGCCGCGGCGAGACCACCGTTGCGCTCCAGCTGATCGAGATAGGCGCGCGACACCGAGAAGCTGGCGGGCCACTCGAACTTCTGCTGGTCCTGCACATTCAGGAAGTCGAACTTGACCAGCTTGGCCGCGTCGATCTCGTTCTGCGAGAGCATCGGGCTGGGGGTGACCTCGAGGATGTCGAGACCACGGCTGATCTCGGAGCTGACGATCAGACCGTTGTACCAGTACACTGACCAGGAGCCACCGTTGCCCATCTTGGTCGAGTCGACCGGGCCGCGGTCGAAGAAGGCAATTTCCTTCGGGTGAGCCGGATCGGTCCAGTCAAACATCGAGAGACCGCCCTGGTACCAGGCCTGGATCATGATGTCGCGGCCGGGGACCGGGATCAGCGAGCCGTTATGGGCCACGCAGTTTTCCTTGTCGGTCTGGGGGGCCGGCATCTTGTAGTAGCTCTGGAAGGTCAGCTTCTTCTGCGCGTCGATGGTGAAGATCGCGTCGGCGCCCCACTCCATCTTGTCGGTCACCCGGCAACGTGGCTGGCCGCCACCACCCCACTCATCCGAGAAGAGCAGCTTGGTGCCGTCGTTGTTGAAGGTCGCCGAATGCCAGAAGGAGAAGTTGGAGTCGGCGACGGCGCCGATCCGCTTGGGGTTGGCCGGATCGCTGATATCGAGCAGCAGGCCGTAACCGCCGCAGGCGCCACCGGCCAGACCGATGGCCGGATAGACGGTGATGTCGTGGCACTGAGTCGGGCCGGTCTTGGGACCACCGGATCCCACCAGCTTGTCGACCAGCGGCTGGAGATCCTTGCGGAGCTGGGCGCTATCGGCGCCGGTCGGATCGCCCGATCCGTTGCGGAGCTTGACGATGCTGTCCAGCAGGCTCTTGGAGAAGCCATCCGGCAGCACGATTTCCTGCTCGCCGATCTTGGCGGTGAAGGCGCCCCGCGCGCGGGCATCGGCCGCCTGCTTGGCGGCGCGGGCCCTGTCCTCCGGGGTCTCACCGTGAGCGGTCACCGGGCCCAGGCCCTCGAAGATCTGGGGCGCCGACACCTTGGCCGCATTCTCCGGATGAGCCAGCGGTACCTTGATGACTTCAATGCGGAAGAGCGACGAGTTGGGATCCTTGTCCGGGCTCAGACCGGAGCAGCCGGCCAGTTCGCTGGGTGAACGGACCGGAGCCGAGCCGGAGATGTAGACGTAGACATTCTCCTTGTCGGCCGGGCTGTTCACCACCGTGTGGGTGTGCGACCCGCGGCAGGTCTGCACGTTGGTGATGTACTTTGGATTCGCGATATCGGTGATATCGAAAATCCGGATGCCCCGAAGCCGGTCCTTGCTGACGGTATCGGGAACGCCCTGAGCACCGCAGTCGATCCGCCCGCCAAAGCCTTCACCCGACACGAACATGAGGTTGCGGAAGACGGAGACGTCGCTCTGAGAGGCGGGGCACAAATAGCCCAGCTTCAGGGTCGGCGCCATGGGATTGGAGATATCCCAGATCTGGAAGCCGTTATAGCTCCCCTGCATCACGTACTTGCCGCTGAAGGCCAGGTCCGAGTTGGTGACGCCGTGGAACTTTTCGGACGAGGGCGTATTGGAGATCAACTTCAGATTCCAGATGGCCTGGGCGGCGTCGGTGGCGCCGGCCCGGAGGCCCACTCGCGGATCCGACTTGGGGGCAGCCGGGGTGGCCATCTTGGCCCCGCCGGAGGACGTGCCACCGGAACAGGCGCCCAGCGCCAGGAGGGCGGCAACCAGCGGCAGCGTCTTGCGCGACGCTGCGCGGGCGTACGACGGTACGGATGTCATGGACAATTCCATTGAAGGGTAGGAAACCTGCAACCAGCGTTGGGCGAATCGAGCAATCATGGTGCGGCAGCAAGCTTGGAGAGCATGCCCTGCATGCGCTCGATCTCAATACCCTGATCGGCGTTCATGTCGGACACGAACTTGAAGACGGCGTCATCCCGGGCGGCGCCCGGCACGGCCAGCAGATCCTTGATCATGGTGAGCGCGCCCTGATGGTGCCGGATCATCGCTTCCAGCCACAACCGGTCAAACTCGGGGCCCTTGGCCTTGTTGAGCTCATTGAGCTGCTCGGCGGTGAGCATGCCGGGCATCATTTTGTGAGCCATGTGCTCCATGCCGGGCATCATGTCGTGCGAGGCATCGGCCGAAGGAACCGGTTGGCCCCACTCCCGGAGCCAGCGCTGCATCAGCGCAATTTCGTCATTCTGACCCACCACGATCCGCTCGGTCAGCGCGGTGATGGCGCGATTGGCGTTGTGGCTGGGAGCCCAGCTGGAGATCAGCACTGCCTGGGCGTGGTGACCGATCATCCCCGTCATGAAGTCGATGTCAGCGGGAACGTGGGCTGGACCGGAAGACTGCGGTACTGCTGAAGGGCCGGGCTGATTTGAGGCAGAGGTGGACTGGGCACAGGCGGAGGTACTGAGGTACCCCGCGAGCGCACTGAGGCAGAGCGCCCCTCTGACCCATCGCCCCGTGATGGCATTCATCGATCTCAATCTCCTGATGGGGCCTGCAAGGCACAGGTCCGGGTAGAAAAACTGGACGCGGCGGACAGGATAGTACGGCAAGGGCTGGATATTGGAAAGACGGTGTAAAGATGCCGCGGCCATCCTAGTAGACGGATTGACCACCCAAAACGTTGCAAATTGGCCGGAGACAACTCTACCGGAGCAAGCAGGGCCCGGTATCTTCCGGCCCGACAAAACTTTCCGGAGCTTACCGATGGGGGTTAGAGTGACAGAAATCATCGTCATTTTGGGCCTCGGCCTACTCTCTGTAGCCTGCCGGAAGCCCCCGGTACCGGCCGCAGCCGGCTCGGCTTCCGAGCAATTTTCCCCGCCACCGGACGTAGTCCCGGCCCACGACAGCTTCACCATTGTATCGAAGGCGGTGGGCGAGATCCGCAAGGCCAATGTGCATACCCCGGAAGGCTACGCCGGTTCAACCACCCGGTACCCGGTGCTGTACATGCCGGATGGGGGGATCGATGAGGACTTCCCCCACGTGGTCAACACCCTGGATTCCCTGGTAAAGCTGGGGGAGGTCCCGGCCTACATCGTGGTGGGGATTCCCAACACCGAACGACGCCGCGACATGACCGGTCCGACCACGGTGGCGAAAGACAGCACCATTGCGCCACGGGTGGGAGGATCAGCTGCGTTCCGGGACTTCATCCGGGACGAGCTGATTCCGGAGGTCAACGGGAAATACCGCACCAGCGGAGAAACCGCGGTGATCGGGGAGTCGCTGGTGGGACTCTTCATCCTGGAGACGCTGCTCACCGAGCCGAAGATGTTCAACCGCTATATCGCGTTCAGTCCCAGCGTCTGGTGGAACAGCGACGGGCTGCTGCGGACCGCCCCGGGGCAGCTCCAAGGCCTCAACCGGCTCAACCGCACGCTGTACCTCTCGGCTGCCAGCGACGATGTCACCCCCCAGACCGACACGCTTTCGAGAATGGTCCATGACGCGAAGCTGACGGGGTTCACTTTCATCTACGATCCCCGCCCTGCCGAGAAGCATGCCACGATCTACCGGGCCGCCGGTCCGGCGGCGATGAAGGCGGCACTGACGCCGCGATAAACACCAATCTTTCTCAACCTTATCTCCGGCACCGACCCAAACCTGCCTAACACAAGCACGCGGGGGTGACTGGTGGGTTACTGCGGCGCACCAGATTGGCCGGTACCCCCAACCGGAGTTGGACCATGTCGACTCGTTCCGCAACCGATGTGCGCAGACTCGCCGAAGCGGTGAATGGCCAGCGTGATTCCGATGTGCTCGTTGCCACCGACCGGGCCGGCGAACTGGTCACCCGCACCGTGCTCCAGGAAGGCGACACCTATCTCTTCACGGTGCATACCGGGAGCCGGCAGCGGCGGGCCGGCGCGCTGGGTCATCTGCTGGTCGACGGTGTGGATCTTGACCTGGAAGGATGCGACTCGGTGTTCTGGACCGAGGCGGCGGTGGAGAAGTTCGTGTGGCCGTATTACGAGGCCCACGGAATCGAGGTGAAACCGATTCGGGAGGCGTACGAGTCCGATCCCAACATCGCGGCGATTGCGCATTACCAGCCCACGATTCTCGGTCTGGTGTACGGTGGCGCCGGCGGGTTGCAGCTGCTTACCTGGGAGGAGTACCAGGCGCTTCCTTGAGCTGCTCGAAGATCCAGCGATAGAACGCATCTCGCTCTGAGGAAGGCTTCTGGAGCGGGCGAAGCTGGAAGAACCGGTTCACCAGCAGTTGGGCCGAATCGCGGCGCCCCAGGCCAAGCAGCAGAATGGCCTCATCCACCGCCATATCGACCTTCAGGATGGAGTCGTTCGCCGCCGTTCTGCGGGCCCACACCAGGGTACTCTCCGCCCGGGCGTAGTTCCCGGCGCGAGCGTCCAGAAAGCCGGCCAGCAGGCGGCGGTACACGACGGTGATCATGTGACCCGCCGCCCGAGCCTTCGCCGGCGGGTCGACGCTGTCGAGCTCGGCCACCAGTTGCCAGGCTCGCCGGGGATTGGGCGGCTTGGTGTAATCGTGGCGCAGCAGGGTCAGTTCGCACTGACGGCTATACCAGTCATCCGGCTCGGCCAGCCGCATGCGACGGCAGATATCGTTGGCGGTATTGAAGCGACCCAGGGTGGTATTGAGCGCGAAGAGGATGCGTTTCACCTCTTTCGCGTTGTTGAGGAATGGATCGACTCGCAGCGCGGTGTTGGAAGCCAGCTCGGCCTCATCGAGCCTGCCGGTCAGCCATAATATTTCTCCCAGCGTGGCCCACGCTCTGGCGTTGAGACTATCCCGCCCTACCGCATCTCGCAGATCATCGGCGGCCACCCGATAGGCCGCGGTATCAGCCGAGTTGAGCGCGCCCTGCAGTTTGAATCGGATGGTTCCCCGGGCCTCCTTCGCGAGCGGGTCGTTCGGAGCGCGAGCCACCGCGGTATCCGCGAAGAGGAGGGCGCGGCGGAGAGTGGCGGCCTGAGGCAGGTCGGCCTGCAAGCGAGCCATGCCCAGTCCAACCCAGGCTCGCTCGATCCCGGGCCGGAGCCACTGCGGGTCTGCTTGCGCCGCCCGGGCCAGCAGGGAATCGGCCCGCCGGAAAGCCTCGGTCGCGATCGAGACCCCGGCAGTATCGCGAATATCCTGATACTGCTCCGCTTCCCGGCGGTAACGCTCGGCCTCATTGAAAAAACTGTTGGCCAACGGTACCGCTGAGGTATCGACCGCCTGCGCCAGTCGAACTTCCAGCCGCAGCTTCCTTTTGAGGGAGTTCGCCACTCCCAAAGCGGCGTTGGCCGCCAGTTCGTGGGTACTTGCGCCGGGAAGCGGAGGAGTCGACACGCTGTCGACGACAATATTGGTCAGCGCGTCGATCAGCTGGGCATCCACCACCACTCCGGCTCCGGCCTTGCGGACCACTCCGGCAATCCAGTAGTCGGCCGACAGACGCGCCCGCATGGTATCGATCGGGGTCGTCCCATCCTTGAATTGACGAACCCCGTACTTGGATACCACCCGAAAAGCATTCCCTTCGCCGGTAAATTCGCGGATCACCTCTTCCGTGACGGCATCCGCCACGGCATTGAGCGTGGTATCGGGATCACCATTCTCGAAGTAAAGCACCGCAAGAATGGGAGAGGGCCTGTGAGTGGAGCCGGCCGCCGGACGGGGCGGCCAGAATCGAATTGTCACCAGGACCACGGCCGCGATGGCGATCAATGCGCCGGTGATCGCCGCAACGGGTTTTGAAATCGACCAGGGACCTTGGGGGCTGGCGAGTGCCTTTTCGATGGCGTCGGCCAGCTCGCCGGCATTGGCGTAACGGTCGGCCGGTGACTTGGCCAGCGCGGTGCGAAGCACCTGTTCCAGCGCCGGGGGGACGGTCTCCCGCACGATCCGAACATCGGGGATCGGGGCATTGATGTGTTTGGCGGAGATCGCCTGGGGGGTCCGGGAGTCGAAGGGTGGCTCTCCCGCGAGCATTTCGTAGAGCACGCATCCGAGAGCGTAGACATCGCTCCGGGGGCCTGCTGTCCCGCTGGCCTGCTCCGGACTCATATACTGCGGGGTGCCGACCGCAATGCCGGTACGAGTCAAGGAGGCGCTATCGACGCCGCGGGCCACCCCGAAGTCGACCACATAGACATCCCCGGCAGGGGTGATCAGCAGATTTTCCGGCTTGATGTCGCGGTGCACCACCCCGGCCTGATGGGCCGCGGCCAGGGCTCGACAGGCTTCGATGATGATCCGGGTGGCTTCGGGTAGCGGGAGCTGCTCTTCCCGCCTCAGTATCTGGCGGAGCGACTCGCCCTCGATGAAGGGCATGGTGTACCAGAGTTTCCCGTCAGTCTCACCCGAGTCGTAGATGGAAACAATGTGGGGATGCTGGATTCGGGCGGTGAGCCGGATTTCCTGGTGAAATCGCTCGCCGCCAAGAGCGGCCGTCAGCTCGGGGCGCAGTACCTTGAGAGCCACCGGGCGGCCATGCTGGAGATCCCGGGCCAGCAGGACCACGGCCATTCCACCTTCACCGATCTGTCTTACCAACTGGTAACGTCCGGCCAGGCCGGAACGGAGGCCGGCCAGCTGAGGATCGGATATCGGGTCGGGGGAGCTTTCGGTCATCGGAATGCCGTACCGAGACTGCGGCGGTCAGCTCGGCAGAGGCTCGTCCTTGGGACGGGCGCGAGCCTGGTCGAGCAGCCGGCGAATTTCCGGGTCGGGGGTAATTTCCAGTTCTTTTCTCAGGGTCGACATGTATCGTTCAGCGTAGCGGATGGCTCGGGGACGGTCATTGGCCTGCAGGCAGGCGTGTACCAGACCGCTCACCGCTCGTCCGTCAAAAGGATCCTGGTCGAGCAGTCGAAGCCACCATTCCTGGGCCACCCGCGGCTGGTTCTGGGCCATGGCGGTCAAGGCGAGCCGCTCGATCTGGGCCGCGAACTTCCGGACCAGCCGGTCCCTCTGTTCGTCGGTCCAGCGATCGAAAGCCGGTGTGTCGGTCAGGTGGAATCCGTCGAGAAATGGACCCTGGTACAGGGTGACGGCGCGGTCGGAATCGTTTTCAGCGACCGCCGCCTCAAAGGCCGCAATGTCGGTCTCAATCACCTCCGGATTGAGCCGGAGGTCGGAACTGCCCAGTATCAGGTCAGGCTCTTTCAGGTCCCGTTTCAACGAGTAGAGGGTCTGCTTGAGGACCCCGCGCACTCGTTCCGGCTTGCCGTCAGCCCAGAGGTAGGCCCCGGCCTTGTCGCGAGTTATGCCGCGATTGCCGGCGACCGCGAGCAGGGCCACCAGAGCCAAGGGCTTGCGGCGACTCTCGGCGTAGACGTCGCCGGAGGGGCCGCTAAGCACCAGACCACCGAGGGTACGGAGAGAATAGCGCACGATTAGCTGGGTCTCGTTTGACGCTGGCGCGACCCGGAGATGACTAGGGTTCTCTAAGACTACTCGGAATTCTTGATCCTTGCTAGGAAGGCAGGAGATGGCGTTCGATCTGCTCGGCGCAGTCACTCCAGCGCTCCGTCAGCGCTATCTGGTGGAAGCCCAGATAGGGCGTGGCGGTATGGGAATGGTATGCCGGGCCCGGGAAGTGGGAACTGACCGTGAGGTGGCGCTCAAGGTCCTCTGGCCCGAACTGGCCAAGGCGGTCACCGGGAAACGGTTTCTCCGGGAGATCGAGATCCTGCGACAGCTGACTCATCCTAACCTGCTTCCTCTACTCGATAGTGGGTTGGTCGAGGTACTTCCCAGCCTGGAAGTCCCCTGGCTGGCGATGCCGTACGTTGTCGAAGACAGTCTGGCCGCGCTGCTCGCTCGCCATGGACGGCTGGACCCGGCCAGGGCGGTCCACATTGCCCTCGATATCACCGGTGCGTTCCACGCAGTCCATACCAAAGGTTACGTACATCGGGATGTCAAACCGTCAAACATCCTCCTGAGGGAAGGCGGCGCGGTGTTGGGCGACTTTGGGCTGGCCCGCGCGGTTGCGGCTTCCGGAACCGATCAGGTGAGCACGACCGGTCTGCTGGTGGGAACGCCCGAATACTCCAGTCCGGAGCAGTCTCGCGGCGACTCAGCGGTCGATGGCCGGAGCGATCTGTATAGTCTGGGCATTGTGCTGTACGAAATGCTGGCAGGTGAGTTGCCCTTTACCGGCCGAACAACCCAGGCGGTCGCCGCCCGGCACCAGAAAGAACCGCCACCGCGGATTCGAACCGTCCGCCCTGAGGTCTCTCCCGCTCTCGAAGCGCTCATCCTCAAACTCATGGCCAAGCTACCGGCGGACCGTCCGGCAACGGCGGCAGAAACAGGGGATTGGCTTCTGACCCTCTAGAGGGATGTCGAGCTAACCTCTTCGAAAACCAGCATTGCAATCCTCTTCCTTTCCACGGCGCCCCGGGTAAGATCCTGACAGCCAAACAGGAATCTCCGAGAGGAAACACGGTGCGGAAGTCCGCGGTGGCATACTTCGTTGCAATCGCCTCCACATTGGTGGCAGTCTTGCTGCGCTGGCTCGCTGACCCCTACCTCGGCGATCATGTCCCACTGGTGACGCTCTATGGTGCGGTCGCGGTCACCGCCTGGTTCGGCGGGCTGCGCCCCGGCATCGTGACCGTAGTGGGTGGCTATCTCGCCTGTCATTTCCTGTTCATCGCGCCTCGTTACACGATCCGGCTCAACACCGCCCGGGATCTCATCGGGATGATCGCCTTCTTCTTTACCTCGGCGTTCATCCTGGCCATGGGCGAAGCGGTGCGGGTAGGCCAGCGCCGGTTCGAGGAGCTGACCCAGCGGCAGGAACGCTGGTTCGCCCGGCCGCCATCGGTCGACTATATCCGCGGCAAGATCACCCTGTTCGAACCGGCCGTGGTGTTTGGAGCCATCACCGCACTGGTCCTCGCGATCGGTGCGCTGACGGGGTATGTGAGCGCCCGTCGATTGAACGAGAACCAGCAACTGGTGGCTCACACCAACCAGGTGATCAACGAGCTCACCGTTCTGCTCTCGACCATGACGGACGCCGAGACCGGTCAGCGGGGGTTCCTGCTCACCGAGAAGGAGGAGTATCTCGAGCCGTACTACGAAGGGGTCCGGCGGGTCGGCAGCGAGCTGGAGCGGCTGGAGGACCTGCTGACTGACAATACCGAGCAGGAATACCGGCTGTCGGAGGTGAAGACCCTGACCACTCGCAAGCTGACGGAGCTGGAGCGTTCGATTGCGGTGACTCGGCAGAACGGCCGGACTGCGGGGCTGGCGATGGTGCGGAGTGACACCGGCCAACGGCTGATGTCCGACCTTCGCCAGGCGGTGGGTGACATGCAGAACGAAGAGCGGGCCTTGCTGGAGCAGCGGGCAGCGGAATCGCGGGAGAGCGCCCGGGTAGCGCTGATCGCGATCCTGCTGCCGGCGGTGCTGGGGCTGGTGCTGCTGGGGGTGACCTACTACCTGATGCGGCGGCGGCTGGCCGAGCGGCAGCTTGCGGCTCACCTCATCGCCGACCAGCGGGAGCGATTCCGGGTTACCCTCGCAAGCATCGGTGATGCCGTGATCACTACCGATACCGAAGGCCGGGTGACGTACCTGAACGGGGTGGCTGAAGCCGCCACCGGATGGAAAGTGAACGAAGCGGTCGGGGTCGAATTGAGTCAGATCTTCAATATCGTCAATGAAGCAACCCGGGCGCCGGTGGAGAGTCCCGCCCTCCGGGCCTTGAGGGAAGGTGTGGTGGTGGGGCTGGCCAATCATACCCTGCTGATCCGGCGGGACGGGGCCGAGTGCCCCATCGACGACAGCGCCGCCCCGATCCGGGACGAGGAAGGCCGGGTGACCGGCTGCGTCCTGATCTTCCGGGACATTTCCCAACGCAAATCGGCAGAGAAGAGCGCGGCCGACAGCGGTGCGGCGGCCCGGTTTCTGGCTTCAATCGTGGATTCGTCGGAGGACGCGATCATCGCCGTTTCCCTCAACGGCACCATTCAGACCTGGAATGGGGCGGCGGAGCGGCTGTACGGCTACTCCTCGCGTGAAGCTGTCGGGAAGCCGATCGCCATGCTGATCCCGGCCGACCGGGCCGACGAGGAGGACCGGTTGATCGCCCGGCTGTTGACCGGAGAGCGAATCTCCCACTTCGACACCGTGCGGCTCAAGAAGAGCGGCGAGCCGGTGGACATTTCGCTCACCATTTCGGCGGTGCGGGACGAGAACGACCGGATCGTCGGCACTTCCAAAGTGGTCCGCGACATCAGTGAGACCAAGGCGGCGGAAAAACGGATCTATGGATTGATGGCCGATCTCAAGGACGCCGACCGGCGGAAGGACGAGTTCCTCGCCATCCTGGCTCACGAGCTGCGGGGGCCGCTGGCGCCGATCCGCCATTCCCTCGAGATCATCAAGCGGACCGGAGGCGACAGCAGCCATCTGCGCACCGCCGCGACCACCATGGACCGGCAGCTGTCCCAGATGGTGCGCCTGGTGGACGACCTGCTGGATGTCAGCCGGATCACTCGCAACAAGCTGGAACTGCGGCGGGAGCGGGTGAACCTGGCCGAGATACTGCAGCAGGCGATTCAGATCTGTCAGCCTCTGGCCGACACCCTGGGACACCGGCTGACGGTCGAGATCGCCCCCGAGCCGGTCTTCGTCTTCGGCGACCCGGTGCGGCTGGCCCAGGTCTTCAGCAACCTGCTGCAGAATGCCTACAAGTACACCGAATCGGGCGGGACTATCCGGCTTTCGGCCCAGCGCCAGGGCAGCGAGGTCCGGATCAGTGTGCGCGACTCGGGAGTGGGCATCCCCGGCGATGTGCTGCCCCGGATCTTCGATCTGTTCATCCAGGTGGAGCAGACTCTGGAGCGGGCCCATGGCGGTCTCGGTATCGGCCTGACGCTGGTCAAGCAGCTGGTGGCGATGCACGACGGCGTGGTGACCGCCAGCAGCGAGGGACCGGGGCGAGGCAGCGAGTTCGTGGTCCGGCTGCCGGTTTTGGTCGACGAGCGGGCTCCGAGAACCTCCGGCCCGTCAGCTCCACTCGAATCGGCTTCGATCCCCCGCCGGATCCTGGTGGTGGACGACAACCGGGACAGCGTCGAGTCCCTCGCCATGCTGCTCCGGATGCTGGGCCATGAGACCCTGTTGGCCTACGACGGCCTCGAGGCCTTCGAGGCCGCCGAACGGCTGCGTCCGGAGCTGATCCTGCTGGACATTGGATTGCCCAAACTCAACGGCTACGAAGCCTGCCGGAAAATCCGGGAACAGGAGTGGGGCCAGTCCATGGTCATCGTGGCACTCTCCGGCTGGGGCCAGGAGGCCGATCGCAAGAAATCCACCGAGGCAGGGTTCAATCATCACATGGTCAAGCCGCTCGACTACAACCTGCTGCTGGCGGTGATGGCGTCGCTGCCGAGCCGGGACAACGATCCGGTGACTGCCTGATGATCGGGCGACGGGATCTGCTGGGGGGACTGGCGGGGATGGCCGCGCTGGCGGCTGCTGGTCGTGGGTCGTGGGCCGTGAGTCATCGCTCATCAGTCAACCATCAACAGTCGGCGGAGGACCTCCAGCGGCTCAAGACCTGGGTCAAACGGCTGCGCGATGAGGGTCTCGCAAAGCCACCGGTGCCCATCGGCAAAGGCGCGATCAGAGCCGGCGAACTGGCGGCCGGGACACCTTACCGGCCCGGAACCCTGGAGCAGTACCTGGTCGATGGCGGCAGTCCCACCGGCCCCGAACCGCTGACTCTCTCCCTCAGTCAATTCGATTGTGTGACAGTGGTGGAATCGTGCCTGGGAGTGGCGCGGGTCGCGGCTCGCTATGGCGAACCAACCTGGGAACGCTTCGGCGCCGAGATCGAACGAATGCGCTATCGCGACGGGAAACGCACCAGCTACTCCTCCCGGCTGCACTACTTCAGCGAATGGATCCGGGATGGCCAGCGCCGAGGGCTCTGTCGCGACCTGGGGCAGGAACTGGGCGGGGTGGACGATACCCGCCCGCTTCGATTCATGAGTGAGCATGCCCAGGCCTATCCTGCGATGAAGGATCCCCAGGTGGTGGAGCAGATCACCTCGATGGAAGAGAAACTGGACGGTCAGCCGCGCTGGGTAGTCCCAACCGACAAGATCGCCGGCGTGGCCGACCGCATTCAGTCGGGTGATGTGCTGGCCTTTGCGACCGGGATCCCGGGCCTCGATGTCACCCACGCCGCCTTTGCCTACCGGGGCGGCGACGCTGTACTCCGGGTGCTGCACGCGCCCCTGTCAGGCGGCGTGGTCGAGATTACCCGCTCTACCCTGCCCCAGTACGTTCAGGCAATAAAGCGGGCGACCGGTGTACTGGTCGCCCGTCCGTTGTAGCAGCTCGGCTCACCGTTCAGGCAACCACCAGCCGTCCCGGTCTGACCGCGCAGACCGCGCTGGCCGCCAGCATGGTGGCGGCACAGTCTCGATCGGTAATCGTTCCGCGTCGCTGCCGGGCTTGCAGCACCGGAGCGAACTGCGCCAGGGCAAACAGTACCTCGGCCGAAGGCCGGACCTCATCGGCTGGGCTGACGTGCTTCCACCGCACCAGTCCCTCGCTTCCCACGACGAATACCGCGTTGGCGCCGGTCACCCCATAATTCCTTGCCACCTCACCATCGGGGGCCAGAGGGGCAAGGACCGGGATTTCTGCTTCACCATCATCGAAATCCAGATGACACCACAGTCCGTCCCGGGTCAGCCGCACTAATGAGTGACGGGGGCCGAGGAACCGGCACATCAACCGGTTGAACAGGTCCACCTGGCCGGCTCCGGCCGGATCCCAGTGACCCTCATGAAAAGCCAGTACCACAGGGTGCCCGCGGAAATCGCTCAGGTGGCGGGTTCCGCCCCCATCGTCGCAGGCGACTTCGAAATCGGGAGCCAGCATATCGGGAGCGACCAGAGCTTCGAATTCATCGATCGGTCGCAGAGTCTCGAGTGACATGAGCAAAATCGCCGAGATTGGGTTGAGGCACACAGCTACTTGAGACGGGAGACGGATGCTGTTTGAAGCTTCTCACGTCCCACGTCTAACGTCTCACCTATAGTCGGCTGATGGTTCAATAGATGAAATAGGCCGCCAGGGGTAGCCCCACGGGAGCGAGAGGCGGCTCTCCTCGCGGGGTGATGGCCTCTCTACGCCACGACGTACGCTTCCATCGCGAAGTACTCGGCCAATCCCAGCCGATTGAGCTCGTCGGCGGTTCCCTTGTTGCGGGACTCGACCCGCTGCCAGAACTCCCGATCATCCTGCCCGGGGAATGGCGCGGTGTCCTTCTGTGACTGGTGCTTGAAGATGGCCTGGATCTTCACTCGCAGTTCTTCCTGGGAGAGCGGCACCAGCCAGGTCGCTTCGGTGACCGGCCACTCCTGCCAGGCTCCTCGATAGAGCCACACCTCCGGAGAGGGCACCGTGGGGCGAGTCGACTTGAGCTCAGCCAAGGCGGCTTCGATTACTTCCTTGCACATCCGGTGGGTGCCGTGTGGATCGGAGAGATCTCCGGCCACCAGCACCAGGTCGGGCTGGAGTTCCTCCAGCAGATCGCGAACAATCCGGATGTCGGCGGGACCGACCGGGTCCTTTCGGACTCGGCCAGTCTGATAGAACGGCAGATTGAGGAAACGAGCCGAGCTGGGCGGAATTCCCAGTACCCCGAGACCGCTCACCGCTTCGGATTCGCGAATCAACCGTTTCAGATCGAGCACCGCCGGGATGTCCAGTTGGCCCGGCGCCTTGTGGGCCAGGTGCCGCTCTACGCCGGCGTGGATGTCGCGGACCTCGGCCTCGGCCAGCTTCCACTCGAGGGAGAGGCGGCTCAGGAAATCGAGATGCCGGCGGACGTCGTGGTCGAATACCGCGATGTTCCCGCTGGTCATGTAGGCGACCCAGATGTCGTTCCGGTTCTGAGTCAGCTTACGGAGCAGGCCGCCGGCGGAGATTACATCGTCGTCGGGGTGGGGCGAAAAGCAGATGACCCGCTTTCCTTTGGGCAGCTTGGAGCGGCCCCGGATCTTGGCACCGAGAACGTTGAAGATCTCGCCGTTCACCGCGCCGGGAGAGTCGTAGCGGGCCACCAGCGACGAGAGAGAATTCTCGGCGTAGTCCCGGTGGGTGAGTTTGAGGATTGCCTTGCCGGTCCGATGAGACAGCCAGGTTACGGCCCGGAGAATGAGGTCGGGAGTCCATTCGACTTCATCAACCAGCCAGGGAGTGGCGACCGGAGTGAGCTGGGCGGCGGCGGCCCGGTCGATATAGCATATGGTATTGGGATGGCGCTGCAGGAAGGTCGCGGCGACTTCGAGATCGATCTCCCCCTCCACCGCCTTTCGGACGATCTCGGCCTTGTGCTCGCCGGTAGCGAGAATCAGGATCTCGCGGGCTTCCAGGATGGTCCCGACCCCCATGGTGATCGCATCGCGAGGCACATTCTCCTCGCCGAAGAAATCGGCTGCCGCGTCCCTGCGGGTGATGGGATCGAGCGACACCCGGCGAGTCCGGCTGTCGCCCCCGGATCCCGGCTCGTTAAAACCGATGTGGCCGGTCTTGCCGATTCCCAGAATCTGCAGATCGATTCCGCCGGCCCGGCGGATGGCATCCTCGTAGCGAGCCGCGGCTTCCGGAATAGCCTCACGGGGAATATCTCCCGGGGGGATATGAACGTTGGCACGGTCGATGTCGACCAAGTCGAAAAAATTCTCCCACATGAACCGGTGGTAGCTGTGCACGCTGTCGGGAGCCATCGGGTAGTACTCGTCGAGATTGAACGTCACCACCCGGGCAAAACTGAGCTTTTCCTCGCGGTGGAGCCGAATCAGCTCGCGGTAGACCCCGATGGGGGTCGACCCGGTAGCGAGGCCAAGTACCACGCCTTTGCCTTGCCGGCCCCGATCGAGGATACGATCGGCAATTCGGCGAGCGACCTGGCGGGCCAGCTCGGTATGATCCTCGACGATGATGGTCTTGATACGTGGGTTCACCGAAGTCGACTGTTGAGGGTGATCGAGCAATATATGTTACACCGGGAGACGGGAGACGGAGAACGGGGAACGGGGAACGGGGAACGGTCCAATGGTCTATCAGCCCGACACTACGCGTTACGAACATCCTGCCTTCTACCGCCGCTGCGGCCGTTCCGGGGTTCAGCTGCCGGTTATCTCATTGGGTCTATGGCACAACTTCGGAGGGACCGACAGTTACGAGAATGCCCGCGCGATGATCCGGCGGGCCTTCGATCTGGGGGTAACTCACTTCGATCTGGCCAATAACTACGGTCCACCAGAAGGTTCCGCCGAGGAAACCCTGGGCCGGATTCTCACGGAAGAGTTGCACCCCTGGCGTGACGAGCTGATCATCACCACCAAGGCCGGCTATTACATGTGGCCCGGACCCTATGGTGAGTGGGGCTCCCGCAAGTATGTGCTGGCCTCACTGGATCAGTCGCTCAAACGGCTCGGCCTCGAGTACGTCGACATCTTCTACTCCCACCGGTACGACCCCAATACCCCGCTGGAAGAGACGATGGGTGCCCTGGCTCACGCGGTAAAGAGTGGCAAGGCGCTCTACGCAGGTCTCTCCAACTACACTCCAGAACAGACCACTCAGGCTGCCGGTCTGCTCCGGGAACTGGGAGCACCCTGCCTGATTCATCAGCCCCGCTACAGCATGTTCGACCGTAGGATCGAAACCGGGCTGATCGCGACGCTGGAAAAGGAACAGATCGGCGCGGCGGTATTCTCTCCCCTCGCGAAGGGGCTGCTGACCAACCGATACTTCGGGGGAATCCCGCAGGATTCACGAGCCGGACACGACCCCCGGTTCCTCAAGCCCGCCGATGTGACCGAGGCAGTGCTCCAGAAGACTCGTCGACTCAACGAAATCGCCGGGAGCCGAGGCCAGACCCTGGCCCAGCTGGCACTGGCCTGGGTTCTCCGTCATCCGATTATTACCTCGGCGCTGATCGGTGCGAGCCGCCCGAGTCAGGTGGAGGACTGCGTGGCGGCGGCCAGGAATCTCAAGTTCTCGGCTGACGAGTTGCAACAAATCGAAACTGCACTGAGTTAACGTCGGCCGGCATCACAATTCCAACACAATTCTCCTACCCCCGTCCCACCCTTTGAGGTGAGCCGCGCGCCACATTGATCGGGGTCTCCACCCCGATACCCCATGAACTCCACGCGCCCCATGATTGCAATCGCGCTGCTTCTGCAGGTCAGCTGCTCCCCCAGTGACAATCAGGAACCTTCTCCCACGGTCGCCAAGCCGGCCCCCAGCGCGGGACACGCGCTGGTGTATCACGACTCGCTGGGTGCAGTGCTGTTGCTGAACAGCGGACTGGGCGGGATGAACCCGCCGGCGTCTTCAACTCACGGCGAAATCTGGAAGTGGACCGGCCAGGCCTGGCAGAAAATCGATTCGGCGGGACCGCCGGTGAGAAACCTCGCGGGAGTGGCGTACGACACGAAGCGCAACCGGCTGGTGATGCATGGCGGAAGCTACGATCTGAATCTGGTCTACGACGAGACCTGGGAATGGAGTCCCACGGCCGGATGGGAGAAGCGAACGGTCAGTGGACCGGGCCGGCGAGACCATGTCGACATGGCCTACGACGCGGCCCGGGAGCAGGTGGTGCTGTTCGGAGGCCAGATCGGTCTCGATTCTTTCCCGCCGGATACCTGGACCTGGGATGGAACCACCTGGGCCCAGGCTGCGACCAGCGGGCCGGCACCACGGGTGCACCATTCTCTGGTCTACGACCCCGGCGGGCAACGGGTACTGTTGTTCGGCGGGGCCGCGCCGCTGGAGAACGCCAACAAGGGTGACACCTGGGCCTGGAATGGATCGAGCTGGTCTTCCGCGGCCACTGCTGTTTCTCCCCGCACTCACGCCCGGATCGCGCGAACTTCCACTGGACTCATCGTCCTCGGCGGCATTCCGACGATGAACGGGGCGGTGCTGGCGCTCACCGGAACTACCTGGCAGTCGGTCTCCCAGGCGAACGCCCCCAGTGCTCGATACCTTCCCGCGGCAGCGTTCGACCCGATCCGCAATGTGACGGTAGTCTTCGGCGGCGGTAACCTGGGGGGCAATACCCTGTACGGAGACACCTGGGAATTCTCCGCGGGTTCCGGATGGAGGCGTGTCGCCGAGTAGATGTTGTCGGGCTCGTCGGTGGTGTCCCTCCGGGCGCGGACGCAGCAGTGAACGTGCCGTCACCGCGAGGACAGTAAGTCCACGCCCTTTGGGACATCACCTTCCTCGCCCTTTCCGCCCTTTCCGCCCTTTCCGCCCTTCCGCCCTTCCGCCCTTCCGCCACTTCCGCCCTTCCGCCCTTCCGCCCGACTACCTTCTAACAATGCCGCCATCCCTTTCCAAGTCCCGCTTCGTCGCGGGGTGGCAGTGCCACAAGCAGCTCTGGCTCCGGGTCCACCAGAAGGACGCACCGGAGCTGCAGGTTGACATCGTGCTGCAGGACCGGTTCGACCAGGGGATCGAAGTCGGCAAAGTGGCTCGGCAGCTGTTCCCCGGTGGGGTGCTGATCGACTTCCCGTCCGACTCTCCCGAACGAGTCAGTGCTACCCGGAAAGCCATCCAGAGCGGTGCACCGGCAATCTTCGAAGCCACCTTCGTCGAGGGTCGAGTCTATGTCGCCATCGATATCCTCGAGCGGACCGAACAGGGGTTCTCCCTGATCGAGGTTAAGTCGTCCACCAAGCTCAAAGACGAACACCTTCCCGACATCGCCATCCAGTTGTGGGTTGCCCGCCGAGCCGGAGTTGAGGTGCGGAAAGTGGAGTTGATGCACCTCAACACTGATCACCGTCACCCTGATACCGGGGAACTGCTGTTGCGGACCGATGTGACCGCCGAGGTCGAAGCGCTGCAGTGGCAGATCCCGGGAATGATTGAAGAACAGCTGGCCGTGCTGGACCGGCCCGAGCCCGACATACCGGCGGGAACTCACTGTTGGAAGATCGAACGCGCCTGTCCTTTCTGGGAGCGCTGCTTTCCAACCGACGATCACCACATCTGGAGTCTGTACTACGTCGGGAGCGATAAGAAGTGGGCCTACTACCAGCAGGGCCACAAACGCATTCTCGATCTGCCACCTGAGACGAAGCTGAATGAGGTGCAGCGGCGCCAGCGCCGTGCCCTGGCGGGCGACGAGCTGGTCATCGAGCCGGGGATCCGGAAAGCCTTATCGGAGTTCAGCGGCAGGCTGGGCTTCCTTGATTTCGAGACCATCAACCGGGCATTGCCCGTGTGGCCCGAGGTCGGTCCCCACCGGCAGGTGGTGGTGCAGTTCAGCTATCACGAGGAGGATCAGAACGCACCGGAAGGCTACACCCACGCCGCGTATCTGGCTGAGGGGCCGCACGACCCGCGGGAGGAACTGGCGCTCAAGATGCTGGCGGCCACTGAAAAGGCCGACAGGATCGTGATGTACAGCCACTTCGAGCGCAGCCGAATCAAGGAACTGGCGGAGTGGCTGCCTCACCTGGCGCCCCGGCTGAACCGGCTCAAAGACAAGCTGGTCGACTTGCTGCCGGTGATCCGGAATTACGTCTACCATCCCCGCTTTGGCGGCAGCTTCAGCATCAAGAAGGTGCTGAACCCGATGGTGCCGGACCTGACCTACAACGACCTGGCGATCGTGGATGGACTGGTGGCCAGCGTGGAGATTGCCCGTCTGCTGTTTGTGGCGCACAAGGTCAGGGACCGCGACCAGCTCAGGAAGGACCTCCTGGCCTACTGCGAGCGGGACACCTGGGCGATGGTCAGGCTGCTGGAGCGGTTACGGGAGATCGCGCGGTTCCGGGCTTGAAGTGAGGAGGAACCACCTTCACTCACACCCCTCCTCACTCCTCACTGATGCAGGACGTTCCCCACGATTTGTTTCTCCTTACTGACGAGGACCCTGCCCCGCAGCCTGGGTCTGCTGCCCCGCGGCCTTCCACGCCTCGATGCCTCCCCGATACCACAGAACATTCTGATATCCCAGGTTAATCGCGCGAAGCGAGGCGTTGTAACTCATCCAGCAGTGACTTGAAAGACAATAGAACACCAGCGGCGTCTGTTTGTTGCCGCCGGTCACCTGCTGGAGGAACTGGCCGAACTGCTGCTGATTCTGGTCAGTGAACGACCCCGCCTGGGACGCCGGGACCGCGGGGATCGCTCCGGGAATCATGTCTGACCCGCCGAGGATATCGAACACCTTCGCACCCAGCTGCTGATTCCCGACCAGCGCGATCAGGCCCTTGGTAGTGATCACCTGGCCACCGGGAATCGAGTTGGGCGTCGGGGCATGCATCGCACCGCTGTGCAGCTCACTGGTGGGCTTCACCCCAAAGTCCTTCCGCTCCTCCGCCATCAGCTTGTCGAGATCGGTACCGGTGCCGGGGTTGGCCGGCGCCGGGCCGTAAGGCGAGGCGCCATACCCGCCCTGCTGTTGGGGCTGGGTCTGGGGCTGACCGCCGAACGAGTCTTGGGCTTGGGCCGCGGAGACCAATCCGACAACGAGAATCGTGACCGAGGATAGCATGCGCATGAGAGTCTCCTGTTTGGACCGTCAGCCGCCAGCTACTCTGTCTTCTTCAATCGAGCACCGGTAATCCCCAGAT
>CAZOES010000001.1:92962-156447 GCA_964578865.1 uncultured Gemmatimonadaceae bacterium
CCGTCAGCCGCCAGCTACTCTGTCTTCTTCAATCGAGCACCGGTAATCCCCAGATCCCGCGAAGGATCGAAGTTCACATCGTCGGTCAGCACGTAGCTCCCGTCCCGCAGCTGCCAGGCGTGCTGATACTGGTTGGATAACTGCACCGTGCCACCGTAGTGCGGATCGTTGTAGGTCTCAACCCCGCGGATCCCCTCGATGGTCTCCCGCTGCTGCCGATCCATACTCTCGCTCTTGTTTTGCCAGGCGCCCATTTGGATGTCGGCAATCTCCCGGCCGGTCTGGGCGATGATCTCCGAGCGCTTGGCCGCCTCCCGGCGATTGGTCTCGGCCATCTGACGGTTGCTCTCCATGGTGATCCGATTGCGCTCCTGGGCCGCCTGATTCATCCGCGACTGCCACTCGGGTGCCGAGTGAATCGACTGCCGGAGGGCTTCGATCATCTTGAAGTTGAGCACCCCTTCCGGCATCCGCATCGCAAAGCCCGGAGCGGTCATCCCCTGCAGCAACTGCTGCGACGGTCCGCCGGTGAGCGAGGGAAACTCAGTGACGATGAAAAAGCTGGCGCTGGAGATCGCCTCGCGGACCGGCCGGCCACCGACCTGGTACGCGATCAGAATTTCCCCGCCGTCCCCCCAGCTGCGCATGCCCTGAGAGTTTCGGGCAATCGACTTGAATGGGGCAGCGAGATCGGCTCGCTCCCTGTAGTCGAGTACCCTGGCCCCGGGCCGGTTCCGCTGGACCCACCATTCGAGATAAGGCCTCGCCGCCTGAACCTGGGCCCGGGGACATCCGTCCTCCGGGACCGGAAAGTTGGCCGCACTCCATTTCTCTTCAGGGATGATCTGAATGGCACCGCTATTGTCCGGGGCGGTCGCCTTCCAGTTGATCCGGCTGGGCACCCCGCAGTTGTTCATCTGGCGGGCGTACTCGATTCCCCCCTCACTCTTCCAGCCGGCCGGCACGAACAAGGTATAGGCCACCATGGGCCGCTCGAACCCATTGCGGTCCATGATCTCGGCCCGCTGCACCCGGAGCGGCGCGGCGGCCTGCAGGGCGTGCATTTCGGTCTGGTGGGCGGAGAGCACGCCAATGGCGAGCGCCGCCGTGAGGGCAGTTCGGAGCACGAGTTGTCGGGGATTGAGTTGCTGGAGAATGGAGCCAAACGGCTCGGGGCGGAAGTGGGACTCAGGGTCCGCCACCGAGCGAGTCCCGAAGAGCCCGGGCTTCTCGAGTCCGCGGATGCTCCGGGCCGTAGCCGTTACCCAGAGCGATCACCGCGCGGCTGGCAGCCTGAACCGCCTCGGGCCGCCGGCCCAGTCCTGCAGCGGCTCGAGCGCGAATCAGCTCCGCTCGACCGACATAACCGCTGCGCGTCAGGGCCAGTGAGTCGATCGCCGCGGCCTGGATTGCCTGGCCGGCCAGTGAATCGGCGATGGCCCACTCGCGCGACAACAGGCGCCAGTCAGCCGCGGTGACCAACGAGAGCGAGAGGAACGTGGCCGGCCTGGGTCCATCACCGCGCAGTCGCCGGGCACCCTCCTCCAACATTTTCCGCGCCCCGACCGAATCACCTTCCTCGGCTCGAATGCGGGATCGAATCACCAGGGCGTACGCCTCCCGAATGGGGGCATTCACTACATACGGCTCGAGAGCGGCGCGGGCCTCGGCAGGACGGTGCTGGTCGAGCCGCAGGGTACTCAACGCGGTCGGCATCCAGGCCGGAACCGCGGCCATCGCGTTGGTGGTGTCTCGGAGGGTCCACTCCAACCAGGCATTAGCCGAGTCGGTTCGGCCCATCCGCAAGTGGATCAGACCGTAGGAGAACCCCATGAGCACCGGCGGTTGCCCCGGACCATACACTTTCTCGAAAGCCTGTACCCGGCTCCGCAGAATCGAATCGCTGAGGGCGAATTCACCCAGCTCCTGTAAGGAGCCCATCACGAACGAGGAGATGTTCGTCATCGCCGTGGTAAGGCCGGAGCCGGTGGAATCAAGCGTCTGCACAATCCCGATCTGGACCCGGGCGGCCTCGCGAGTCTGGCCGGCCGCGCGCAGGGCCTGGGCCAGATCGTTCTGCAGCGAGAGGTAGTCGGTCCCCAGATCTCCCTCGGAAGTGTTCTCCCTGGCCAGGGCTACCGCCTTGGTGAGCAGCGGAATGGCCGAGTCCGGTTTTCCCTGCGCCACCAGCAGCTGGCCCTCGGCATCCAGACAGATGTGCAGCGCGCCGATATCACCTTTCTTGAATCCATCGGTAACGCGCTTGGCTTCGGCCAATGCGGTCGCCGCCGAATCAAAGACCTCGTCGTAGGCGTAGCTGTAAACCAGCCGGCACGCTGCCAGGGCTATCTGATTGTTCTGATTCGATTCCCGGGCCAGCAGCAGGGCCCGTCCCAGCAGCTTACGCTCGGTGGCCCGGTCACCCGAGTCGTAAAAGCGTCCGGCCAGGTCGGTCATGACTTCGGAGACCAGCCAGGGATGTTGGCGGTACCGCCGGCTCAGGACCTGGATCGCCATTTCTATCCGCTCGGCCGCGCTCAGCTGACGCCCGTCAGCTCCACGTTCATCCCCTGCCAGGACCTCCTGCATTACCACGCCGGCGCTGGATCGCCGCAGCTCCTCCAGCGCCGCATCCCGTTGCTGCCGGGCGATCCGGGCCTGGTTGGCCGTGACGATGGTGGCCCCGATCAGCACCAGCAGCACGATGACCGCACTGCTCACCAGGGCCCGGTTCCTCCGGTAGAAACGGCGGACTTTCTGCCCGACCGTTTCCGGTGCGGCGCTGACCGGCTCGTTATTGAGGAAGCGGGTCAGGTCCTCGGCAAAGGCGTTGGCGGTGGCGTACCGCTCCACCGGCTCCTTGCGGAGCGCCTTGGCGAGGATCTTGTCGAGGTCGCCTCGAGGAACCAGGGCCGTCGGCAACGGGCTCGGCTGGGTATCGAGAATCCCGCGGATCTGATCGGCAGGAGTGTGATGCTTGGCGCCGGTGGGGTGCTCTCCGGCCAGCAGCCGGTAGAACACCACCGCCAGACTGTAGACATCGGTGGCGGTAGAAATCGGGTCGCCCTTGACCTGCTCCGGCGCGGCGTACTCCAGGGTCATCATGGCATCGCGTGACCCGGTGAGCGCACCGCCCTGCAGTCCGTCGCCTTCCAGCAGCTTGGCAATGCCGAAGTCGAGCAGCTTCACGGTCCCATCGGTGGTGACCATGATGTTGGACGGCTTAAGATCCCGATGTACCACCAGATTGGCGTGCGCGTGGGCGACCGCGGTGAGCACCTGAATGAAGAGACGAACCCGGGTTTCTACGGAAGGCTGATGAGCGTCACACCACTTATCGATGGTCTCTCCGTCGACGTGCTCCAGCACCAGGTAGGGTTGACCGGTGGGAGCCACTCCGGCATTGAGAAGACCGGCAATGTTGGGGTGAGTGAGCCGGGCGAGCAGACTCCCCTCCCGGCGGAAGCGGGCTTCTCCGACCGGGCCGGCCACGGCGAGGTTGAGGAACTTGATGGCGACCGCTCCTTCGTACCGGCCATCATCGCGGCGGGCCAGCCAGACGCTGCCCATCCCGCCGGCTCCCAGAGGTCGTTGCAGCCGATAGGGGCCGAGCGCCTGCCCTTCAAGCGACGTTGAGGCGGGGAGTTCTGGTGCCTGTTCTCTGGCAAGGAAAGCTTGTTGGTCCAGACTGGCTTCCAGCTGCAGCAGCTCTTCGACCGCCCCGGCGAGGGTCGGCTGGCTGATCCGTTGCTGGCGGATCCAGGCCGCGCGGTCAGCCTCGGGCAGGTCGAGTGCCTGCTCCAGGAGGGGGCGTAGCGCCTTGAGGTCTTCGAAGCGGAGACGGGCCACAGTGAGCCTGAGTTCAGTCTGGGCTCAATATGGAGAGTGAAGTTGACAAGGGGAATGTTACGAAGAGCACCTCAGCCGGTAACTACGTCCCGAAGCTCCGCGTGTACTTCACCAGCAGCGAACTCCGCGCCGTGCCCGGCACCCGGGGATCCATCCGGTCCCGATCCAGATTCAGGTCGTGGCTGTAGACCACCCAGAGATCGTGGCCTTCGCGGAAGTTATACCGCAGCCGGAAATTCCCGGTCGCCAGATCGGCCAGGCTGTTGAGCTGCACCACACTGCTCAGTGAAAGCTTGGCGCTGGCCGACGCCAGCACCCGCAGCCGGGCCAGCCTGGACCACTCCCGCTGATCCCGGCCGGAGAAATCGACCCGGTCAACCTGCAGATCGGCTGCGACCCGGAGATGAGCCGAGGCGCGCCACTCCGGCGTAATCAGCAGTGAATAGAGCGATCCATCGAAGTAGTCGCCCCCCCGCACGGTGCCGGAGACAACCGCGCGCGGCCCGGTCGAGGCCGAGAGATTGAGCTGGACGAATTCCGCAGTGTAGCGACCGGCAGGAACACTGGTCGCGGGAGTGGGCGAGAAAGCCCCGGTGAGATCGTCTTCCTGCCGAGTCCCGGTCAGGGTCCAGGTGGTCCCGCTGGGCTGCTTGAAGGAGACTTTGACGCTGTTGGTCGACCAGTCGAAATCCCCCGCCGCGTTGTGATAGGCAAAGGTCGAAGTGATGCTGGTCCGCAGTTCATGGCCGGCCGGAGAAATCACCTTGCCGTAACCCAGTTCGCCCGACGGCAGAATCGCATCGCTCCGCTCGACGTAACCCAACGCGGGAGTGTAACGCGAGCCGGTGGTGGCGAAGGCCGCCCGGTACCAGCCCCCCAGATTTCTCCGCCGCTCCGCCCTGACTCTCAGTGCCCCACGGGGGAAAACGCCTTGATTGGGACCCTCCCCCCCATCCCCTGCCAGTGCTACGGCCGCGAACCCGAGATAGTCGTCACCGCCAAGATTGAGATCGCCGTCGGCCGCCAGCGCAGCCTGGGTGGAATCAGGCGTAGCCCAGGTGGTCACCATGACACCAGCCCAGGAGCGGGGATTGAAGAGACCGTGGCGCAGCCGGAGCACACCAAGATTCTCGCGATACCCCGCGGGAGTCCGGCCGGTCTGCGCATCGAACAGCCCTACATCCCAGCCCTGCACTCGACCCACCAGTCGGGCTCCGCCCAGCAGACGGACTGGCTCACCGGTCGCAGTGAGTCCCACCCGCCGGCTATTGAACAACAGATCGTTCTCGGCGGTCCGCACCTCGAAGGTCCCGGACCGTTCGACAAAGAACGCTCGCCGCTCAGGATAGAACAGGGGAAACCGGGTCAGGTTGATCCGCTGGTCGTCCACCTCGGCTTCAGCGAAATCGGTGTTGGCGGTGAGATCGAGAGTCAGACTGGGAGTTACCCCGAGTTTGAGATCGCCACCAGCTTCCATCCGGTCATCGCGGGACCAGGGGGACAAGGCAGGATCGGGGGTACGGCCCCCCTGCACCCCGGCGAGGGCGTAGGGCATCAACCGAATGCTGTGACCGGGGTGAATGTTCTCGATCACCACTCGCTGCCAGCGGGAAGGCTTCCACAAGGCGAGCGGCGCGGTCGGTTGGATGGCGGGAAAGGTGACCCGCTCGTTGGAGTGCGCCGTCAAACGGTTGAGGCTGAAACCGAACTCCACCCGCTCGCCATTACTGGCAAACCGCAGGGTCGAGAAGGGAATCCGGAACTCGGCGTGCCACCCATCGGGACCTCGGCGGGTGGCCAGATCCCACACGCTGTTCCAGGCCGGACTCAGCGCGGCATCGGTCTGGGCATCGTTGCTGATGGTCCAGTCGTTACGCTGGCCGCCGGGGGTGGTACTGAAGGTGACCGCGTTCTGGCGATCGCCGAAGGTATCCAGGGTGACATTGAGGAAATCGCCGGGAGCGTCGTCGTCCCGCACCATGGAGCTGGCCCGCACTCCACCGGGGTGGGCCTCCCAGGCGTCGACCATGACATAGAGTGCGTCAGCATCGTAGGCCACCCGGGCTACGGTGCGTTCGGTCGGGGTGCTGCCGTAGCTCGGCAGATGAACCGTGAGCGGAAGCGGCGCGATGGCCTGCCAGGCCACATCGTCGCTCCGGCCGTCGACCACGATCGGCCCGGTCAGGCGAGGGAGGGCCCAGACCGTATTCACATCGGCGGGAGCGCCGGAGCCGAGCTCCTGCTGAGCCGAAACGGCAGTTGCGAGAGAAATCGATGACGCAGTGACACCGACCAGCCCGACCACCCAACCACGGTTCATTGCCAGACTCCTCACAGCAGATCTTTGTTACCCGGGCTCAGGACCTCGATTGCACGGGATGCTGCCCGGTCACCGGCACCGAGGACTGGACCGGAGCAGGGTTGGTACGCTGAGCCCGGTTCATCAGCCAGGCACCGGTGATACACACGGCACCGCCCAACACTGCCAGCAGGGAGACCTGCTCGTGGCGGAGGATGACCCCGAGCGCGAGGGCAACCGGCGGCATGAGAAACGCCGTGGATGAGGCCCGGGTGGCTCCGATCTTTCCAGCCGCATAGACGGTGATTACAAACGCCACCGCAGTCCCCAGCGCACCTAGCGCCAACAGCGAGAGCAGCGGGACCAGACTCCAGCGGGCATTGAGCACGTCGGGGACGCCCAGCGGAGCGGTCAGAATCAAGGCCACACTCTGAGCTCGCCAGATCACCGGGAGGGCACCGTTTCGCTGCTGCAGAGGCCGGGCAATGTTGAGCGCGAATCCATACGACACGAGGGCCGCCAGAATCAGCCCGATGCCGAGTGCGCTGCTGGTGCCTTCGCCGATCGTGGGCAAGGCCATCAGCACGGCGCCGAGGATTCCGACCGCGAGACCGGTCTGAATGCCGCGACTGGGGAGTTTGCGGGCCAGGACCGAAGCGACAATGGCAACGAACAGGGGGGTGGCGCTGTTGAGCATCCCGGTGATGGCGGATGACACTCGCTGTTCGGCGAAGGGGAACATGGTCAGCGGAAAGGCCATCCAGACCAGCCCGACCATTGCAGTCGCACCCCAGTCAGACCGGGGAATCTTCTTCCAGGCGCCGGGGAAGAGGCCCAGGGTGAGGAATCCGACCAGGATCCGGATGAAGGTCACCCCGGCCGGGCCGACCGACTCGAGCCCTTCGGCGATGAAGAGAAAAGAGGAGCCCCAGATCAGGCCGGGAAGCCCGATAAGGAGCCAGTTGGTGAGGCGTGATTCCGCTTTCATGTCCGACTCAGGGGCTTCGGTCTGTCCGGATTTCATTTGGATTGCTCCACTGACAGTACAATCCTATTGCCAATTCGTGCAAACATACCGAAATTCTTTCGGTCACTATCTGCCTCGAGGCCCCCATGGAGCTGGACCCGATCGACCTCACCCTGATCGAAGCAGTGCAGGCCAACGCCTCCCAGCGGCTGGAAGATCTCGGCCGGCTGGTGAACCTGGCCCCCTCATCGGTACATGACCGGTTGCGCAGACTCGAGCGGGACGGCGTCATCCGGCGCTGGACCGTGGCGCTGGATGCCAGTGCGGTGGGTCTGGGAGTGCTGGCCTATGTCGGGGTTCGCAGCAGCCGAGCCTGTGCCAGCCTGCTGGCCGAGATGAGTGAGCTGAGGGAAATCGAGGAGTGCCACTCGGTGGCGGGCGAACTCTGTTTTCTGCTCAAGGTGCGGGTGGCCGACACCAACGGTCTGCTGAGTCTGATCGAGCGCCTCCGGGAGATCGACGGCATCGAGCAGACCCAGACCACCGTGGTGCTGAAGACTCAACTGGATCGCCCGATCGCCCTGCCCCAGCGGACGGTCGCCAAGCGAAAGGTGCGGATGGCGCAGTAGCCGGCAAAGCGAAGGGCCGCGGGTTCGCCGCGGCCCTTTGCTGCAGAGTCCAGACTTACACGCCCAGGGGAACCTCGTCGTCATCATCGGGCGGGAGAATGGTGAGGGGTGGGACCTGCAGCTCGATCTCCTCCGATTCCGGGTGCTTGATCCGGCTGCGATACCAGCGCTCGTCCTCGGCCACCAGTTCCTGAGCCAGCTTCACCAGTTGAGCCTTGAGCTCCCGCATCCGCCGCAGGTGCCCCAGTTCCCGAACCAGGACTTCCTCCCGCAACGAGTCTTCCTCCAGGGAAGACTCCAGATTCTCCACGATCAGACGTTCCCCATTCAATCCGAAATGCCCGGAAACCCGCTCGGCCGTGACAGTGCGGAAACGGGCGGCGGGCAACAGATCCTTTAAGACAGCAGCGGCAGCGCGCATCGGCGACTCCCTGAAAGAGCAGAACTGACCTGCAATCAACCCGCGGGACTGATCGCTACCTGGGCTCCGGTGCCCGCGGTAAACCGTGGAGCCGTTGTTTGAAGTTCTGGAAGGCGGCATTGTCTCGGGTGAGACCGCGCAACTGACTGGGAGCATACTTGGCGATCTGAGCCCTGGTGGCCGCGATACGATCCTCCTCCAGGGGGTGAGAGGCGAAGAAGGCGTCTACCGCCGAAGGATTGCTCTTCCGCTCGTCCAGCAGAATCTGGAACATCTCGGGGATGCCGTTGGGATCGATCCCGGCCCTTACCGTGCCCTTCACCCCCTCGGCATCGGCCTCGGCTTCATCGGCCCGGCTGAACTTCGCAAAGAGAGCACTCCCCGCCACATTCACTGCCCCGGCGCCGGCGCTGCTGTTGCAGACCTTGGTGAGAGTACAGAGAATCACCGCCGCACCGCCGACTTCCTGCTGTTGCTGCATCTGCTCGACCGAGTGGCGCTTGACGACGTGGCCGATCTCGTGACCCAATACCCCCGCAACCTGGCTCATGGTCTGGGCCCGCTCGATCAAACCGCGATTGATGTAGATGTACCCTCCGGGAAGTGCAAAGGCGTTGACCTCCCGGCTGTCGACCACCGTGAAATGCCAGGTCAGGTCGCTGCGATCGGTAACCCGGGCCAGCTGATTCCCCAATGAATTGATGTAGCGGTTGACCGCCGCGTCGCGGATCAGCGGAAGCTGGCTGTCCACCTGGGCAGCGGCCTGCGCGCCAATTTCAACCTCCTGCTGCTGATTCACTGCGCAGGCCGCCGCGGCCAGCAGTGCCGCTCCGAAGGTGATCCGCGACCGGTACTGCCGTATACCCTGCAATGCGTTGGTACCCATGACGTATCCCTCGTCTACGAGTTCACCCAATCTTCACCCGACGATTATCGGCAGTAGCTGACGGGCAGTCCGTGACCTGCGGCTCGTATACCGGGGAACGGTTTTTCTCTCACCCTTCAAGCAGAGGTCATTCTGTTCCTTGGACTCAGCGTGCCCGACCCTATGCCGGTAACGCCCGGGGTTGAGGGCCATCCTTGAGGTACCCGTTCAAGGCGATCTCCTAACTATCTCGATCGCAGAACGGGACGACCACACAGATCTCTACACTTTCGCTTCTGGCTTGGCGGAGTTGGACTTGCTGACCGGAGCCCTTCACAGAATCGGCGCTTGAGGGCTCTCGCTAGTAATGCAGGTCGAGCCCCTCCACTACCCGGTAGGTATCTCTCGCGATCAGCAATTCCTCGTTTGTCGCAATTACCCACAGCTGGACTCGCCCGTCGCCCGAGTCAATCCGGCCTTCCTTTCCAGCGAAGGAGGCGTTTCGGCTCTCGTCCAGCTTCACACCCAGCCAATCCAGACCGTGGCAGATCCTCCGGCGAATCTGAGCCGAGTGTTCACCGATACCACCGGTGAAGACCACCGCGTCGGCGCCGTTCATGGCGGCGAGGTATGCCCCGATGTACTTCCTGACCCGGTAGCAGAACAGGGCGACAGCTCGCTCGGCGGCCGCCGCATGGTGATTCTCGGCCCGGTCGACCAGTTCCCGCATGTCGGAGGTGATTCCGGAAAGCCCAAGGAGCCCGGACTGCTTGTTGAGGTAGTCCTCGACCTTATCGGCTGTGAGGCCGGTCTGGCGGACCAGATAGCCCACGATCGCGGGATCGATGTCACCGGAGCGGGTGCCCATCACCAGCCCTTCGAGCGGGGTGAGTCCCATCGAAGTGTCGACCGAGTCGCCACCCTTGATAGCGCAGGCGGAGCAGCCGTTGCCGAGGTGGAGGGTGATCAGGTTGGTGTCGGCCCGGGACTTTCCGGTGAGCTGGCGGTAGCGCCAGCCGACGTATCGATGGGAGGTTCCGTGGAAACCGTAGCGGCGCACCTGATGGCGCTGATAGAACTCGTAAGGGATGGCGTAGAGGTAGGCGGCCTCGGGAAGAGTATGATGAAAGGCAGTGTCGAAGGCCGCGACCTGGGGAATTGAGGGATCGAGCACGGCCTGGGCGGTGCGGACACACTCGATGCACTGAGGGTTGTGCAGCGGGGCGAGGTCGAGGGTCGCATCGAGCTGACGGAGTACGCTGTGGTCGATCCGGGTTGAGCTGATCAGCCCTTCCCCGCCGTGGACCATCCGGTGCCCAACCGCTTCGATCGGTCCCAGCCCTGACCCAACCAGGCGCTCGACCACATGACGCACCGCCGTCGCGATACTGAAGACCGGCACGGTCTCCCGGCTCGGCTCGGCGGCCCCGGTGTGCATGGTGAGGGCTCCGCCGCTGCTGGTCCGGTCGAGTTGACCCCAGGCCAGGCGCTGGTCCGAATCAGTCGCGATGCGCTGCTGATCGGTGTTGATGAGCTGGAATTTGAGGCTGGAGGAGCCGGCATTGAGGACGAGGATCTTCATGCGCGAGGAATCTACCAGCAAGACTCGAGCGGCGCGTGCGCCCTCCTTGTCGTCCCGAGCGCAGCGAGGGATCTCAAATCGTACAGTTTGAGATCCCTCGGTCGTTTCACTCCCTCGGGACGACAGCCTCGTCCCCTCCTTCGCACTTCCACTCTTCGGCTGCCGCCTAGCCGCCTAGCCGCCTAGCCGCCTGGCCGCCTGGCCGCCTAGCGCTAGTCGCCCCGCATCGACTCGATCGGATTCACATTCGACGCCCGGCGGGCCGGCAGGTAACTCGCCAGCAGACCCACCACCACCATCGAGAGTGACATGCCGATGAAGGTGTAGACGTCCAGCGCCTGCACCCCGAACAGCAGGCTGCTCAGCGCCCTGGTCGAAGCCAGCGCCACCAGGATGCCGATCGCCACACCAGTGCCCACCACCTTCGCGCCCTGGGCCACCACCATCCCCCGCACCTGCTCGGCCCGGGCACCCAGTGCCATTCTGACCCCAATCTCCCTGGTCCGCTCCGCCACTATATAGGAAAGCACCCCATAGAGCCCGACCGCGCCAAGAATCAGGGCCAGGCTCGCGGCGATGCCCAGCGTGAGCATGGTAAAGGAGAGAGCCTGCATCGAATCCCTGGCCAGCCCGGCCATGGTGAAGATCCGGTACATCGGAGCCTCGGGCGCCACTTCCTTGACCAGGGCTCGCACCTCGGACGCGATCTGCTCGGCTCGCGGCGTTTTCACGACATAGGCCGGCGAGGAAACCGTGCGGCTGTCCGGCATCGGCCCGACCAGGGGGAAGTAGACCAGCGCCTGGGGCTGATCGCGGAAACCGTACTGCATCACGTCTTCCACTACTCCGACTACAGTCTCCCAATAGGTCGAACCGGGTCGCTGAATCCGCCGGCCGATGGGATCCTGACCGGGCCAGAGCAGGTTAGCGGCCGACTTGCTCAGGATGACGTTGCCACTGCCGCTGAGTTGGTCGGCATTCTGGAAATCACGTCCGGCCAGCACACCGATACTCATGGTCGAGAAGTAGTCGCCGGCAGCCCAGGTATAGGTGAGCAGGGCACCTTCGTCGGCCCCGGCAGCGGAGCCTTCGGCCTTGAAGCGCCCTCCAGCGGTTCCCTCGTTGAGCGGAACGTTCTCGACCAATCCCACCGACTTCACGCTGGGCAAGGCTCGCAACCGATCCATGAAATCCATGTCGAACTGACCGAAGGTCTTGGCATCATTCAGCGAAGGACGATCGGGTGCGATCTGGAAAGTGAAAATGTCCCTGGTGTCATAGCCCGGATCGACTTTGCGCAGCGCCCAGAAGCTGCGGATCAGGAGACCCGAGCCAATCAGCAGCACCAGCGCCAGCGCGGTCTGGCCGATCACCAGACCATTGCGGGCGTAGTGATGCCGGCGGGTCGAGCCACGACCGCCCTCCCGGAGCCGGGCAAAGTCGGGAGAGGCGCCGCGCAAGGCTGGTACCGCCCCGCACGCGATCGCCGAGACCACCGCGGCGGCGAGGGTAAAGAGAATGGTCGACAGATTGATGCCGACCTGATCCAGCCGGGGAACCGGGGGCGCGGCGCGGAGGAAGGCGGGGAACGTCAACCCCGCCAGAAGCACGGCGACCATGCCCGCCAGTCCGGCTACGATGATTGCTTCAGCCATCTGCAGCCGGACCAGCTGGCCGCGACCGGCTCCCAGCGCCCGACGTACCGCCAGATCCCGATGCCGGCCTTCGGCTCTCACCATGAACAGGTTGGCCACGTTGGCGCAGGCGATCAGAAGCACGATGGTCACCGAGGCGAGCAACACCCAGAGCGAACGGCCGGCTCCGCCGAGCAGCTGCTCCATCAGAGGCCGAACCACGGCCCGGTGCTGCCCGATCAGCTTGGCGTACGCCGGAGTTCCACCGAAGCGTTCCGGCAGACGCAATGCCAGTGAGTTCAGCTCCTTGATGAGCCCATCCCTGGTCACACCTGGCGCCATGCGACCGACCAGACCGCCGCCAAACTCTCCCGGCGTTATCTCGGTCGGGATAATCCGCTGAGCGATCCACAGCAGTGTGTTGTTCCCGGGGAAATCGAAGCCCGGCCCCATGATCCCGATCACCGTGCGCTGGCGACCGGACACCTGAAATGACTTGCCCAGGACTGACGAGTCTCGCCCGAACCAGGTGGTCCACAGATTGTAGCTGATGACGACGACGTTGCTCTCATCTTCATCAACCGGCAAACGGCCCAGGATCGGCGTAACCCCCAGAGTGTGGTACAGGGTGTTGGTCGGCGCCGACATCCGGATGCGTTCTACCCGGTCGGTAGTGCGGAGGGTCGAGGTGAAGGAGTTGTAGGTCGACACGTCCTCCAGCAGCTTCGACTGCTCCTTGTACTGGACGAAGAATTCCTCGCCGACACCGAACTCCGGCGGATAATCCGATCCTGGTGCGGTCGCCGCAATGTGGACCAGCCGGTCGGGAGCGGGGAATGGCAGCGGATTGAGAATGACCGTGTTCACCACGCTGAACATCCCGGCATTCACTCCGATGGCGAGACCCAGCATCCCAACTGCGAGGGCGGTGAATGCGGGAGTCCGCTTGAGGGCCCGGCCTGCGTGGCGAAAATCGGTGACCCACTGGGTCAGAGTGCCGCCCATATCCTTTTCCTCCGGTGGCAGGCCAATCGGGCCGGCCCAGGTTGGTGACCAGCGCTCCGCGCAGGCGGATCGCAACAGATCGAAGGTGGTGGTGATACCGAACCACCCGAGCGAGAGCGGGCCGTCCGCTATGGCCAGGTCGTAGTCGCGACCGACCTGCTCCCTCATCTCGGCCCCGAAGCGCTCCCGGAATGACTCGGGGAAAAACCGGGTCAGGCCGATCAGGAACTGCTTCATGACCGCCCCCGCGCCAGACCGAGCCGCTTCTCCGCCACCGAGGCTGCCCGTTTGAGTCGGGCGGCTTCGGCGCTGAGCGACCGCTTACCAGCCGCCGTAAGAGCGTAGTAACGCCGAGGAATTCCGGGATGGGACTCGGCACCGGGGCCGGGGTCGACTTCGGTAACCAGCCGGTCGGTCACCAGCCGGGCAATGACCCGGTAGAGCGAGCCGGCCCGGGGGGTGAGGGTGCCATCCGATTCGCGGGCCACCGCATCCTTAATGGCGTAGCCGTGGGCCGGGCCGGTGGCGAGGGCCAGCAGGATGTGGTAGACGAGGGAGTCCATTGGTCGATGGGCTCGGGGCGCAGGTCGACTAATTGCTCAGATTGGGTAATTAGACTACCGGACGGAACGGTTGGTTGCAGGGTTTCGGGCTGGGACGTGGCGGCAGGAAATCGTCGGGGTCGCGTGTCGGGCTACGGGTGGCGGCAGAGCACGGGGCAGATCCCCGAGCCGCGCACCCTGCGCCCCGACACTGCGACCCCTCCTCCTTGACTCGCCTACCTCCTGACCACAGTCCCGCCCTGCATCACGAACTTCACCTTCCGGAGGGCGCCGATCTCCCTGGTCGGGTCCCCCTCCACGGCCACCAGGTCCGCCAGCAGCCCCGGCGCCACTCGGCCAATCCGGTCGTCCATATGAAAGATCTTCGCGTTCACTGAGGTGGCCGACCGCATGGCGGCGAGAGGAGACATGCCGTACTCGACCATGGCTTCCAGCTCGCGCACGTTCTCCCCGTGAGTGAACACTCCTACATCGCCACCGAAGCAGATAGTCACGCCGGCATCGAGTGCGGCTTTGAAGCTCTGGCGCTTCTGCACCAGGTCGGGGTTGGGAGGCATTTTGCCCTTTACCCAGCCGGCGAAATACTGGGCGTACGCCTCGGCGGCGGCGATAGTGGGGCAGAAGGCAACGCCCTTCTGCTTCATGAGGCGGAATATCTCGGGGGTTCCCTCATCGCCGTGCTCAATGGTCTCGACCCCGGCAACGATGGCGCGACGCATTCCCTCGGGAGTCATCGCGTGGGCCGCCACCGGTCGTCCGGCATCTTTGGCAGTCTGAACCAGCACCCGCAGTTCATCCTCGCTGAAGGTCGGCATCGCCTTGCCACCGGGCCCCCAGCTGTAGTCGGCGTAGACCTTCACCCAGTCGGCGCCGTGTCCGATCTGGCTGCGGGTTACCCGGGCCACGGCTTCGACGCCGCTGGCTTCCTCGGCTCCCTGGGGCGGATCAAAGGAATAGTTGGCCCGGCCAGGCCCGTAGGCTCCAGTCGCGACGATGGCACGGGTCACGACGATCAGCCGCGGGCCGGGCACAATTCCCCGGGCAATCGCGCGCTTGAGCTGAACATCGAAGTCCGACATCCCCTCGGTTCCCAGGTCCCGCTCGGTGGTGATTCCAGCTTCGAGGGTCGCTTTGGCGTGAGCGATCGCTTCGGCCATGCGGATTCCGGGCGTTTCCCTGAGTACCTGATCGTCCCAGAGGGCTTCGTTGTACGGATGGAGGAAGAGATGGGAGTGGCCTTCGATAAGGCCGGGGATCAGGGTGGTACCAGGGAGGTCGATGCGAGTGGCACCGGCGGGAATGGTTGTTGATGATGCCGGCCCGGCAGCCTCAATCCGGCTTCCGCGGACTACAACCACCCAGCCGGTTTTGGCAGCATCGGCAGAGCCGTCCCATACCGAAGCAGGCTGAAGTACCGTCACCTTCGAGCTGTCGGAGGGAGGGACACCCTGCGCGGCAAGGGCGAAGGACCACGAAGTGGAGATGAACAGAGTGAAAGCAAGAGTTCGCATCGTGGTACTCGAAGTTGAAGGAATCGCCATCAGCGATCAGTTTGTCAGGAACCGGGACGGGTCCACCTTGATCTTTTCACAGAGCTCAACAAACACCGTACGCCGTTCGGTCGCATCTCCGGTATTGAACCGCAGCCAGAACGGCCTCAGGTCCCAGTCGTGGGGAGACTTCTGCAGTCGGTGGATATAGAGCAGCATGGAGGCGAAGTTCGCCGCGATTTCTCCGGAGCGATGCAGGGTTCCCCACAGCAGAGTATCGACGATCTCCGGAGGGTGGTATTCCTCGATCAGGTCGAGGGTCTGAGACAGGCCCTGATAGAGGTCGGAGTGTTTGAGTCCGTCAACCAGCATCGCCGTGCGGGTTGGGTCGTCCACCAGTTCAGGAGCGTGGAACAGGACAGCCGCCTTTGCCTTGGAGTCGCCGCTCCGGATCACCTGGCGCAGCCGGGCCTTGGCTTTCTCGGTCCCCAGTTGGGCCAAGGCCTCGACGTCGTTCCAGTCGCAGTCGCCCCGGTCCAGCAACTCAGACTCGATCTTCTGCCGCTCAGTTTCACTGGCCTCGGTGATGGCTTCGAGATCGTAGCCGATCCCGTCATGCCACTTCTCATAGTCGATCACCATGCTGCGGACAAAGCGATCGTACGGTGAGTCGCCCTCAGGCAGGATACGCCGACGTGGGGTATTGGCGGCCTCCCTGATCGCGTTCATCTCCGGCTCGGGCGGAGGCGGGAGGGGAGCTTCAAGGATGAAACAGTAACCCCTGGCGTCGGTGAATTCGCCGCTCCAGAGCGAGCTGTTGCGGGCGTAGAACGTGAGTTCACCGTCGGATTGACGGCGCCGAGTGGTCACCGGGCCGGTAAGCTTGAAGTAGACCCCGACCGGCGCGGCGGGATGACAGTGGGCGACCTCGAGAATGCCGTTCCCTGCCGCGAGCTCGGCTTCGAGCAGCTGGCGCAATGCGGGTGACAGCAGATCGGCGTCGGCCATCCACATCGCGGGAACCCTAGAGTTCACGGTCAAAAGCTTTCACCGCAGAGGCGGGGAGACGCTAAGTACCAATAACGTTGGCCAGAAGCCATTGCGAATTGCCTCTGTGACTCTGAGTCGCTGTGGTAAATTACTGTACGAAGTGTTGGTCGAACTGGCCGGTCGCCAGCGCCTTATCAAATCGTTCGGCGATGGTCAGGATCAAGGCAGTGTCGCTGCCGCGGTCCATCCACACCCCGACATGCTCGTCGTCTTCGCTCCAGGAGAGGTAAATGGTCTTCCCGTCGATGGTGACCCGCTGGGAATAACGATCCTCCTCTACCGGCACCCGCTCGCCTTTGAACTCGGCGACCAGCCAGTCGATCATGGCGGTGCGGAGTGACTCCCTGGCGAGATAGACCCGGTACTCCCGATAGCTCGGCTCACTGAAGCTCAACCGGCCCCGGTAGGGCAGCGGCTTGACGTCGCTCCGTGCCACCAGCTGTTCGCTCCCATCGCTGCCTTTCTCCCACTTGAAGTACCGGGTCACGAAAGCAGGATCGAGATCGTCGATGGTTCCGTAGCGGAGCTTGTGACGGTCGATCGGGAGCCGATAACGCTGGTTGTTGGACAGGTTAAAGACCTCGAGCACTTCGACCGAGCTGGAGTCCGGATCGTGAGCCACCCGCACGTAGCTCTTCTGGTCCGGGCTCAAGGCCAGCGGCGGGATCCGGTCGACCACATTCCAGATTACCGGGAAGTCGGTTCGTCGAATGGTGCGATCGCGGGTATCGAGGATCGCCTTATCGAAGAGATACAGACCGGGGGTCTCAAACGAGGTTCGGTCGACCCGCCCCTCAGGCGACATGCTGTGGGCCGCCTTCCGGAAGACGGCGGTGTCATTGGTGATCGGCGGCAATGTGCTCCAGGAGCTACCGTCGGCCAGATACTCTTTGCGGAGCGAATCGCCCTGGGGCGTCACCAGCCAGATCTGACCGTCCTGGCGACCTTTCGCCCTGAGAAGCAAGGCCGGCTGGGGCCCCGGAATCAGTGCGACGGCCGGAACCGTGTCGACCTTCACCGTGGTTGTTGAGTCCTCCCCGGGCACCTCGAGCGAGACCGGTTGTCCCCGGTAACGAACCGAGAAATCGGTGTGGGCACTCCAGGTCCTGGGGCGATCGGCCCAGGTGACCTCCGAGATCCAGCCGATGGCGCTGCTGACTTCGAAGTCGCCAAATTTCTCAGTGCGAATCGGCTGATCGCTCTTTACCAGTCGGAAGCGATAACGGAACTGTTCGGTTGATACCGGCGGACCACCCGATTTCTGTCGCGGAAGCCAGGGGCTCCACTGGAGGTATTTCCTGCCAGGCCAGGCGCTCAGGGGCAGCAGGTAGCCGACCGGAGTGGTCCCCTCGGGCTCGAAGGTGATCGACCGTTCGCCTCGACTGGTGAACAGATCAACTGCACCCGGCACGACCCAGCGACCCTCCTCCAGCCGAGCGTCTTCCCGCCACATCGGACCCGACTCGCTGACCCGAACCACCCGCCCGCTGGAAGAGCTGAGTCTGACCCACATTCCCTCTGGAGGTGCGGGTTCCGGCTCCAGGCCGGGCGGCCACTGCAGCTCCACATTGACCAGCAGCTTCTTGCCATCGATGGTCGGCCCCACATCGGCCAGCAACCGAGCGATCCCGCCGATCCCGCCGATCAGCCCGAGACCGATAGCCAGACTCAGGCCGAGCGACTTGAAGAAGCCTGGATCGGGCCGGGCGGCAACCTGGCGACTCACCACCAGCCCGATCACCATGCCAACGATCAGGGCCAACAGGATCAGCATGATGACGAAGTAACCCGATGCCCCTTCCCGGCTGGGCACGTTGTACCAGTCGACTGCCAGGCTGGCCACGAAGCCGGTGAGGATTCCGCCCAGCACCGCAGTGATGGCGCCGACGAGGATGGAGAGGAGCCAGGACATCGAGTGAGTCGGGAGACGGGAGACGGGAGACGGGAGATGTGGGTCGCGGGTCGCGGGTCGCGGGTCGCGGGTCGCGGGTCGCGGGTCGACGGAAAGTTCAGGCCTACGGCTCGAGGTGCAAGTCCCACTCCGAGGTCGAGGTGGCCGGTCCCGAACTCGACTGGAACTTCCCCTTCAGGATCTTGCCATCTGGTGATGAAATAAGGCCGGTGGGAATATCGTAGCCCCACCAATAGTAGACTCCCAGGTCGCGGGTCTGAATGTCGTGCTCGGGGCAATCCCAGGTGATCAGCGGCTCGTACTTCTCGGGCCAAGGACCCAGGCTGGCGCTGAATTTCATGCCACCCTTCGGATAGTGCTCGCCCCGGAGACTGACCATTGGATTGTCGTCTGACCCTTTGACAATCGGGACCGAACCGGAGGCAGCGTAGTGGCACTCGCCGCCCACGTTGGAAGCCACCCAATTGAGTGTCCCGGAAACCGACTTCCAGTATTCGGCCGGATCGTCGGTCACATCGAAGCTTGAATCGATCTCGAACCGAACGGTCGCGTTGGCGGTCGCGGTCTCAGTGCCCAGCTCCTTAGTGCGCCGCTCCCAGGTGGTTTTCACCGTGCCCACCCAGGCCGAGCCGACGGGAATGCATCCGCAGTCAGGGGCCACCTTCCAGCCTTCACCTATGGCATCGGCCCACTCCCGGGCGTGCCGGACAAACTCTTCCTTGGTTCCCGGTGGTGGCTGCCTGGTGAACGGCCTTCCGGTAGCCTCCTCGGCGGCAACGATCCCGAAATTAGTCAGGGCCCGGTCGCCTATGAAGGCAGTACGGGTGAAGAGCGGACCACTGCCGTTCTCCCGGTCGACGTGACCCACGAACAGGTCCCCGGTGGCACTGGTCGCCTTGAACAGTACGCAGAGGTCGTAAGCCGTCTTGTTCGTGAAGAAGAACCCTTCAACCGGGATGTCCCATCCCGGCAGTTCGCCGTGGCACTTCTGACAGCGCGCTATGCGGGCATTCAGGTTGGTACCCCGCACCTGCTGGCCGCCAAGGTGTTTCCCCTGCGCGCGAGGAACGAAAGGATCGACTCCACCATGGCAGTTGAGACAGCGGGGATGCTGCAGGACCGGCATGAGATTCTGAAACAGGTCGACCGCCTTCTTCTCCTCCGAGCGAGTCAGGGGACACTCCCCATCCCGACGAAGCGTCGGCAGCGAATCGGGAACGGAAACCACTTGGTAGCCTCTGCCTGCCAAAGGCTGCCGGCCGTGGCTTTCGACCACCATGGCCCCACCCGTGCTCAAAGCCATCAGTCCTGCGCAAGCCAGCGCCAGCCGATTGGAAGGACGGGTCATGAGCCGAGGGGGCGGAGTAGAATGGAACGGTGATGGGGCGAATCTGCAGGGTGGACCAGCCGCGTCAAGCACTGCTTGACGCCCCCCAGCAGGGCCCGCACCTTAGGCCCCATGGCTCATATCCCCTTTACCGGCAACTATCAGGATCTCTCCTCGCAGCGGGGATTTCAGTTCAAATTTCTCTGCGAGAAGTGCGGCAACGGCTACATGTCGAGCTTCCAGGCCAACAAGCTGGGAACGGCGGCGGCCGCCGCAGACATGGCGGCATCGCTGTTCGGGGGAATTTTCGGCCGAGCGGCCCAGACCGCCGATCAGCTGCAGGCGATGGCGGCCGGGCCGCAGAAGGACGCGGCGCTCGACGCAGCGGTGAAGGAGATCAGCCCGATCTTCAAGCAGTGCAGCCGCTGCGGCTCCTGGGTCTGCGAACCAGTCTGCTGGAACAAGACGGCGGGACTGTGCGAACGCTGCGCTCCCGACCTCGACGAAGAGATCGCAGCGGCCCAGGCTGGAGCGGCCCGGGACCAGGCGATCGAGAAGGCCCGCAACGTCGACTTCCTGGGTCAGCGCGACCTGGCCCAGGTAGCGTCGGTGGTCTGCCCCAAGTGCGGCGCCAAGACCCAGGGCGGGAAATTCTGCCCCGAGTGCGGTGGCGCCATCGCCGCGAAGAAGAAATGTGGCCACTGCGGTACCGAGGCCGATGGCAGCCCCAAGTTCTGTCCGGAGTGCGGCAAGCCCTACGGAGGGTGAGGTGAGTCAGGAGACTCGGCGTGCACCGGCGGCCTTTGCGTTCCATGACAAGGTCGGCACCATAACAGCCGAGGGGCAGAGCGAAGCGGTGATCGATGACGACGGAGTGACCGTCGGATCGATCACCGTCGCGTTTCTGGACGCCGAGGGGCTCTGGGCCGACGACTACACCATCGAGATCGGCTGCTGGCCTTCAGGCCGGTTGGTACTCAATCAACTGGGCCGCCGCTACGACACCTTCACCCGCGAGTTGATTCGTACTCGCAATCAGGCCCGGGTGGCCGGGCTGCTGGCGCATGGCATTGCGCTGCCGAAAGTTTTTCCCGCCGCCATTCTCACCACCGATATCAAGCCGGTCGAATGCCAGGTGTACCACACCCACGTCACCCTGGTTCCTGAGAGTGGAGACCCCTGGCAATTGCCGATCGGCGCCTTGAAGGACCTCAAACTCGAGGATGATCCGCCGTCGGTGGTGTTGATCGGACCCGAGCGGGGGACCACCATCGGTTTGCTGGCCCGGCGTCGGGACGAGTTCTTCCGCGAGGTAACCGAGCGCCGCCAAGCCCAGGCGCGGACCCTCGAAGCGATGACCGGAATGACGATCTTCGCGGATGGACGCGGGATTGAGCGGAACCGGATTCCCCGGTTCGAGGAAACCGTGGCCAAGTGGTGTCTGCCCGACCGGGCCGCTGGCGCTGCCACCCTGCTCCAGGCCGCGAAAGGCGGAGAACCTCGTCTCGGCTTTGTGCAATTGCTCGATCCCGAGAGCGGAGCGCAGGAACAATTGCCCGGCCTCGCGGATCATTGGGCTGCCTTCCTCCTGGTGCCGACCGGACCCCTGGTTGCGCTGGAGATTCTCGCCGGGCCCAGCGCGGCGACCTATCTATTTGAAGGAGCAATCGAGGAGATCAATCGCGATCTTCAGACCCTGCATTTCCGGCGGGCGGGTCTGGCCTTGCAGGGGAAGGACGGGGAGGTAACCCCGGAGAACCCCTATCGGCTCGCGCTCCGGAAGCTGGAGCCGCTTAAGCGACTGCGAGAGAGGACCCGGGCCCGGGTGATTCATCACGAAGGCTGGACGGAGGCCATTTTGTCCGCCGTGTCCTGATGGCCTCGTATGGCTTCTAGCGCGCTTCTCAATCGCAGCACATCTTCTCCAGTTCGTTCCCCAGCAGGGCCACCCTTCCAGTCTGGCGTAGCTCCTCGTCGGTTCATCAGGTTCGAGGGACTCCTTCCCCCCAGGAGGCTGCATGTCCCAGGTGCGTGCGTGGAAACTCATTGCGTTAGCGGCCACAGTGATTGCCGCGAGTCCCGGAGGATTGGCGGCGCAGACCCGGCTCCTCACCGGTACGGTCACCCGGGCCGAAGACGGCCGGCCTCTGGCCGATGCGGTCGTCACCCTGGCCGGCAGAAATGCCGGATCGGCTACCGACGCCAGCGGGCACTTTACGATCGCGCTGCCCGATTCGGCGGTCCGAGTGGTGGTCCGGGCCATCGGGTACAAGCGGCAGGAAGTGGCGGTCCCGGCTGATCGCTCCGACATCTCGGTGACCCTGACCCAGGACATCTTCAAACTGGAAGAAGTGGTGGTCACCGGTCAGGCAACCGAGGCCGACCGGCGCAGCTCGACTACATCCACCGCCGTAGTGGATGGCGGCGATGTCTCGCAGGTGCAGGCCCAGTCGGTCGACCGGGCCCTGCAGGGCAGAATCGCCGGCGCCAATATCCAGACCAACTCGGGAGCGCCGGGTGCCGGCGTCCAGGTTCAGATCCGGGGAGCCCATACCATTATCGGCAATGCCGCTCCGCTGATCGTGGTCGACGGGGTGATCTACAGCAACGTCACCATTCCCTCGGGGCTTTCCACTGTCACCGCCAGCAGCGGCAACACAGCCCGGGCCAATGCCCAGGACGATGGGACCAACCGTCTGGCCGACATCAATCCCAACGATATCGAGTCGATCGAGGTGCTCAAGAGCGCCGCCGCCGGTTCGATCTACGGCTCCAAGGCCGCCAACGGCGTGGTGATCATCCACACCAAGAAGGGCTCCCAGGGGAAGGTCCACGCCAACCTGAGTCAGCGGATCGGATACTCCTCGCTGCTGCGGGGGCCCGACTTCCGGAAGTTCGACACCACTACGGCCTTCGCGCTCTACGACAGCACCATCGTCCGGAACTCTCTGGTCAACGGCAAACTGCCCGCCTACGACCACCTGCGGGAATTCGCCGGCAACAAGCCGATCTCCTACGAGAGCCAGCTGGATGTCTCGGGTGGCAGTGACAAGACCCGGTTTTTCGTCTCGGGCGGCTGGAAGAAGGACAACGGTATCATCGGGAACACCGACGCCGAGCGGCAGACCATCCGGGCCAATGTGACCCAGCAGCTCACCGACAAGCTGCAGCTCGATCTCACCACGGCCTTTGTCCGGAGCGACAACGACAAGGGATTCACCAATAACGACAACACCGGGGCCAGTCTCACCTACTCGCTGGCCTACATCCCCAGTTTCATCAATCTGAAGCCGACCAACGGGGTGTATCCCACTCCGGCGGTCGGATACTTCGGATCCAATCCGCTGCAGACCGCCAAGCTGGCCACTAACAATGAGAAGGTGCTGCGCTACACCGGCGGTGCCGCTCTCAAGTGGAACGCCTGGACTACCGATCGTCAGTCACTGCGGTTCGTGGCGGCGGCCGGCGGCGACTTCTTCACCCAGAAGAACAAGATCATTGCACCGCCGGAGTTGACCTTTCAGCAGACCCTGGCGTTCCCCGGGGTGATCACCGTCGGCAACGCCGACAACCAGGATCTCAACTGGAACCTCAACGGGATCCACACCTACGAGCCGGTCTCCCGGTCGATTCGGGCCACTACCTCGCTGGGTCTGCAGTACGAAGACCGTCAGCTCAATACCACCCGGATCACCGCAACCGGTATCCTGCCGGGCCAGACCGACGTGAGTCAGGGCTCGGTAGTCAGCGCGCCCCAGGAGTTCCGCAGCACCGAGCGCACCCTGGCCTTCTACGGGCAGGAACAGGTCGAAGCGCTGCGGGAACGGCTGATTCTGGTCGGCAGCTTCCGAGCCGAGCGGAGCAGCGTGTTTGGGGATGTGAGCAAGTACTGGTTCTATCCCCGAGCGTCGGGGGCGTATCGCTTCCCCGACCTGCTGGGTGAGGGCAGCGAGTTCAAACTCCGGGCGGCCTACGGTCAAACCGGTAACCAGCCGCAGTTCGGCCAGAAATTCACCACCCTGGTAGGCGGGCAGACCTACGGCGGCAACGGCGGCACTACGGTGGGTACCATCGCCGGCGCCGCCAACATCGAGCCGGAACGGGTCAAGGAATTCGAAGCCGGGGTCGACGCGGATCTCTGGAAAGGCCGGGCAACGATCCAGGCCACCTGGGCCCGCAACGTCACCAGTAACCTGCTGCTCTCCCGGACCCCGGCTTCCTCCAGCGGATACTCCCAGGAGTTCCTGAACGGCGGGAGCATGAGAAACATCTCGCTGGAACTGGCGGTTGGCGTGGTACCGGTACAGACCCCGAACCTCAACTGGGTAAGCCGGGCCACCTTCACCCGGCTACGTAACCGGGTGCTCGACCTGCCGGTCCCCGGGTTCCGTCCTCCGACGGCCGGCTTCGGTCTCGCCTTCGGTGAGTTCTTTATCGAGGAGGGCCGTTCGGCAACCCAGATTATCGGAACGGTAGGCTATGACTCGCTGGGCAATCCCATCACCAAGGTACTGGGCGACGCGAACCCCGATTACCGGGTCACCTGGGCCAACGACGTCTCCTGGAAGAATCTGTCCTTTTCGATGTTGTGGGATTGGCAGCAGGGCGGCGCGGCTCAGAACCAGACGCTGTCGCTGTACGACTGCAACGAACTGGCCCCGGATCAGAGCACGCCCGAGGGTCAGAAGCGGGCCAGCGCCTGTCTCAATGATGGAGTGGCGACGCCATTCGTGCAGTCGACCACTTTCGTGAAGCTGCGGGAAGTGAGCGTGTTCTGGAATCTGCCGCCCCGCTGGGTGCACGCGCTGTTTGCCGGCGCGGCCAATGCGCGGATCGGTCTGACCGGTCGCAATCTGCTGCTCTTCACCGACTACTTCGGGTACGATCCCGAGTCCAGCAATTTCGGCTCGCAGGCGATCACCCGGAATATCGACCTGGGACCCTATCCGCCGTCCCGCAACTTCTCCCTTAACGTCTCGGTGGGGTTCTAACCATGCGCGCGATCCTGACTTCTTTCGGGCGCCGCGGGCTGCTCATCGCGGCGCTGTGCACCGGCTGGCTCTCGGCCTGTGGCGATTTCGATGTGACCGATCCGAACAACCCGACCCTGGACGACCTGGTCAAGAATCCCACCAAGGCCAAGCTGGCGGTGGCCGCGACCGGATTGTTCATCGGGACCCGCAACGATATCACCTCGATCATCTGGCGGTTCGGATCGATGGGGCGTGAAGGCGCCAACCTGGCCGGCAACAACCAGCCGGATTACCAGGAACCGTTCTTCGGGCCGCTCAGTACCACTCAATTCGGGGCCGCGGTCTGGTTCGGTCCCTACATCAACATCCGGAGCATCAACACCTACCTCAACGCGGTCCCCCGGGCCCCCGATCTCAGCGGCGAGGAGAAGGCCGCATCCATCGGATTCGCCAAGACCCTCAAGGCGGTCTCGCTGCTCTATGTAATTGAAGGACGGGGAGCACTGGGAGCGCCTCTGGATGTGGATCGACCGGTCGACGCGACCCCGGCGCCGTTCGCCAGCGAAGACAGTGTCTACGGCTATATCATCGGCCTGCTGGATGAAGCGCGGGACAGCCTGGGCACTGGTGGCGGGAGCTTCCCGTTCAGCATTCCGCCCGGATTCCACGACTTCGACACCCCGACGTCGTTCGTTCAGTTCAACCGGGCCCTGGCCGCAAAAGCCTGGATTTTCCGGGCCACCGCAACCCCGTCGTGCGGCGCGACCTGCTACACCAATGCGCTGACCGCCCTGGGCGGCTCGTTCATCAGCAGCAGCGCCGCCGATTTCCAGAAAGGCGCGTTTTTCGATTTTTCCACCAACCCTGGTGACCAGCAGAACGACCTGGCCGATCCGCTCAACGGGACGACCTACTTCGCCTTCAACAACACCCTGGAGGACGCCCAGCTCCAGCCGGGTGGAGAGAAGGATCAGCGGGCGCTCGACAAGCTGAGCCTGATCGATCCATCGGACAGCACGGTGCAGTATCAGCTGTCCGGTTTCCCTCTGGCGGTGAATCGGAAGTTCACGGTGTACTTCACTGCCGGGTCGGAGGATGTCGGCGCCCCGATTGCCGTCATCCGGAACGAAGAGCTGGTGTTGTTGCGAGCCGAGGCCAATATCGGGCTGGCGAACTATGCGACGGCGATCACCGATCTCGATCTGGTGCGGACCGGCGCCGGCGGGTTGGCGGCGACGACGCTCACACCGGCGAGTCCGGCAGCCTCTTTCATTACCGAACTGCTCTACAACCGGCGTTACTCACTCTTGTGGGAGCAGGGGGCCCGCTGGGTGGATGCCCGGCGCTACAACCTGCTCAACACGATCCCGGCGCTGGTCCCGGCCGGCGAAGTGCCGACCCGGATGCCGATTCCGGCCGATGAATGCGCGGCGCGGGGATTGGGGACGAGCTGTAATCCGCTGGGGACGTGATGGTGCAGCTAAGAGCTAAGAGCTAAGAGCTAAGAACCTTTAGCTATCAGCTCTTAGCTTTTGGCTGAACTCGAGCAAAGGCTTCCCCTCCCTGGCCAGGTGGTCGAGGAGGGGGGCCACGGTCCAGACCGAGGGATCGCCATCGGGGTTGGCGGCGAATTCCCTTATTCGCTGAACAACCTGGCTGAGCCCCTGTTGATCGGCGTAGTACATCGGCCCCCCTCGCCAGGCGGGGAATCCGTAGCCGGTTAGATAGACCACGTCGATATCCGACGCCTGGGTCGCAATCCCTTCCTCCAGCAGCCTGGCTCCCTGATTGACCAGCGCGTAGACCAGTCGATCGACGATCTCGGCATCACTCACGTCCCGCGGAGCAATCCCAAGCTCCCGGCGGTGCTGGTCGATCAGATTGCTCACAATGCTCGAGGCCAGCGGCTGACGCGATCCCTGGGAGTAGTCATACCATCCAGCTCCGCTCTTCTGTCCCAGACGACCCAGCTGGCACAAACGATCCGGCAGGGTCGAGTATCGATAGTCCGGCCGCTCGGCACGACGGCGCTGGCGAATGGCGAAGCTGACATCGTTGCCCACCAGATCGGCGACCCGGAACGGGCCCATCGCCATGCCGAAGTTCTCCATGGCGCGGTCGACCGACTCGGGGCTGGCACCTTCCTCCAGCAGATAGTTGGCCTGCTTGGTGTACTGCTCCAGCATCCGGTTACCGATGAACCCGTCGCCCACCCCGGCGATGACCGGAACCTTGCGGAGGGTTCGGCCCAGCTTGAGGGCCGTGGCCAGGGCTCCGGTCGAGGTCCGCTCACCGCGAACCACCTCAAGGAGCCGCATCACATTGGCGGGACTGAAGAAATGCATCCCCAGCACGTCACCGGGACGGCTGGTGAACCGGGCCAACTTGTTGAGATCAAGGGTAGAGGTATTGCTGGCCAGGATCGCGCCGGGCTTGAGGACTCGATCGAGCTCAGTGAAGACCTGGCGCTTCGCGTCCATCGATTCGAAGACGGCCTCCACGGCGATATCGGCGGACCTGAGATCCTCGAAGTTCAGCGTCGGGCGCAGCAGGGCCATGAGGCGGGCTCGATCGGACTCGGAGAGCTTTCCTTTTTTCATTTGGCCGTCGTAGATCGCCGAGATTCTGGCAACGGCCTGGTCGAGCAATGGTTGATCGGTCTCCAGCAGCGAAACCGGAATCCCGGCATTGAGGAAACAAACCGCGATCCCCGATCCCATGGTCCCACCGCCGATCACCGCGGCACTGTTCACCGGGCGGACCGGCGAATCGGCGGCGCCGGGGAGCTTGCCCGCGGCCCGTTCGGCGAAGAACGCGTATCGAAGGGCCTTTGACTCGGGCGATTCCATCAACTGGAGAAAAGCGTCGCGTTCGAAACGGAGTCCTTCTTCGAAGGGGCCGGCGGAGCGCTCCACCGAGTCGATGGCGCGCCGAGGCGCTGGCGGCTGGGATTTGGTTCGTTGCCGGGCGGCCTCACAGGCCTTGGCTGTCTCGGACCGGTCGACCGTGAGATCGGAGGTTCTGACCGGACCGGAGACCGAGCCCGCCAGCTCCAGCGCAGCGGCGAGCAGATCCCCCTTGGCAAGTCCATTGATCAGAGCCGTGCCGGCCAAGGCCGGCGCAGCCACCGGATCTCCGCCAACGATCATCTCCAGCGCCTTCTCCGGTCCAACCAGCCGAGGGAGTCGCTGAGTCCCTCCGGCTCCTGGGAGCAGGCCCAACTTCACTTCAGGCAGACCGAATCGGGCATTCTCCGCGGCGACTCGATAGTGAGTCGCGAGCACCAGCTCGAACCCACCGCCAAGACAGATCCCTTCGATTGCGGCGATCACCGGCTTGGACGAGTTCTCTACCTGCTCGATCAACTGCCGAAGGGTCGGCTGGGCGTACATCAATGGAGTCCCGAACTCGCGGATGTCGGCCCCACCCGAGAAGAGACCACCGCCACCGGTCAACACAATCGCCTTGATCGCAGGATCTGTGGCTGCGCGTGACAACGCTTCTGCCAGCTCGAAGCGCACCGCGTGCGCGAGCCCGTTCACCGGTGGATTGGCGAACCGGATAACCGCAACGCTTTCTTCGAGGCTCGTCGTTACAAATGACATTCAGAAAAGAATTTCAACCGCAGAATCGCAAAGGCACAAAGGTTCAGGATTAGAACAAAGTAGAGACTTCGCCACTTGGAGTCTTCGCGGTGAAAACTCATGACTGGGATTTGAGCTTCCCGCGGTCGACTTTGCCGAGGTGGGTGGTCGGGAGAGAGTCGACGAAGATCACCTCGCGAGGATGCTTGTACGGCTCCAGCCGGTCGCAGACGAACGCCTTCAGCTCCTCGGCAAGGCCTTCCCGTCGCTCCCGGGGAATCACATAGGCATGGGGCTTTACCATACCGTTGGCATCGGTCACCCCGACCACCGCGACCTGCGACACCAGCGGATGCCCCAGCAGACACCCTTCCACCTCTGTGGCGGAGAGCCAGCGGCCGGAGACCTTGAGCAGATCGTCGGCCCGGCCACCGTAGGTGAAGTACCCGTCAGCATCACGCTTCACCAGGTCGCCCGAAACCACCCATTCCCCCCGGAACGCGGTCTGACTCTTCTCGTGCTGTTGCCAGTAGCCGATGGCACGGGAACCGCCGCGGACCCAGAGATGGCCCACCTCTCCCACCGCTGATTCCCTGCCCTCTTCATCGGCGACCTTGATCTCGAACCCGGGCACCACCTCTCCCAGAGTACCGCGCCGGATCCGGCCCAGCCGATTAGAGAGGAAGATGTGCCACATCTCCGAGGTGCCCAGTCCATCGAGCAAGGGGGTCTTGAAGGCCTTATCCCAGCGGTGGTGCAGTTCTTCGGGGAGGCCTTCGCCGGCAGAAGTCGCCAGCCGAAGCGAAGAGAAATCCTGCCGGTCGGCGTCTGGATGGCTCACCATCTGATTGATCATGGTCGGAACCGTGATCAACACAGTGGGCCGGTGCCGCGCGATCAGGGCGAATATCACCTCGGCGGTGCAGCGCTCGTCGTAGAGCACTGCGGTGGCGCCGACCGAGAACGGAAAGAGCAGATTCGATCCGGTCGCGTAGCCGAAGAAGAGCTTGGGCACCGAGAGGGTCACATCGTTCTCGGTGAACTGCAGCACCTGGTGGGCGTAACACTGACAGGTGTTGGCGAACGAACGATGGGGCTGGACCGCGGCCTTGGGCTTTCCGGTGGTCCCCCCGGAGAAGAGCCAGATGGCGGCATCGTCTCGATGCGTGGGGTAGTTCTCGAAGCTGTCCGATTGAGCCGCCAGCCGGCTATTCCACTCCTCGCTTCCCACCACCAGAACGGTGGGCTTGTGACGGGCCCGCCCCGCCGCGGCCCGGAAAGCATCGGCCCGCTCGGCCGCGACCAGGGCCACCGTGGCCCGGCTGTAGTCGTAGAAATACTCGATGGCGTCCGGCTTGAGTTCCGGGTTGACCATCACCACCACCGCGCCGATCTTCAGAGTGCCGAACAAAGCTGCCACGAAATCGGGACCATCGGGCAGACCGATCATGACCCGTTGCTCGGGTACGACTCCGGCCAGTCGCAGCAGGTGGGCATAGCGGTTGGCGTGAGCCTGAACCTCGCGATAGGTCCATCGCCCCCGCGAGGTGATCAGCGCGGTGCGCTCGCCCCGCCCTTCCCGAATCCGGTCATCGAGAAAGAAGTCGGCGATATTCAGTTGCACTGGCAGGTCCGGCACCATGCGGGACGTCCCCGATAGAAAGGGTGAGGACAGAATAACGGTGCAAACGCTCGCCGCAATGACCTGGGAGGAGGCTCGGGACGCTGCCGGACCTCAAACGGCGGCGATCCTGCCGGTCGGTGCAGTGGAGGCCCACGGACCGCACCTCCCTCTCGAGACCGACGTGATCATCGCCCAGGCGATGGCCCGGGCCGGTTCGACGGCGCTCCATGCCGGTGGGATTGCGGCCGTGATTCTCCCGCCACTGTGCTACACCGCGGCCGGGTTCGCCCGCGGATTCAGCGGAACCATCTCACTGCACCCGTCGACCGTCTCCGCCACCATTGCCGATATCGCCGCCAATCTCTCACGTCAGGGATATCAAATCTTCGCCATCGCCAACGCTCACCTCGATCCCGAGCATCTGGCCTCGCTGGATCAGGCGGCCGAGACGATCCGCCGCACCGGGATGAAGGTTGCCTTCCCCAATCTCACTCGTAAACCCTGGGCCAGCCAATTGACCGAGGAGTTCAAGAGCGGCGCCTGTCACGCAGGGCAATTTGAGACGTCGGTGGTGTTGGCCGAGCGCCCGGAACTGGTGAGGCTGAGCCAGACGCAGCTGCCGGCGAACCCTGCTTCACTCTCTCAAGCCATCCGGGCCGGCAAGCACACCTTCGAGGAAGCCGGCGGCCCGCAGGCCTACTTCGGCTATCCGGCCCGGGCTACCGCTGAAGAGGGTCGCGCGACCATCGAGACGCTGGGAGCGATTCTGGCCCAATCGGTGCGAGCCGAGTTCGCATCGAGAGGATCGGCCGCGTGAGCAGCCTGACCGGAAAGGTTGCCGTGGTCACCGGAGCCGGCCGGGGGATTGGGGCAGCTACGGCAAAGGCGCTGGCCGAGCAGGGCTGCCAGGTGGTCGCCGCGGCTCGGACTCGGGAACAGATCGACAACGTCGCCGCACAACTCAAGACGGCGGGACATTCAGCCAGGGCCGTGGTGTGCGACGTCACCAGTGAAGAGAGCGTCACCGCGTTGATGAACGCGGCGACCGCGCTTGGGCCCGTCGCTATTCTGGTTAACAACGCAGGAGCCGCCGGCTCGACCCCGGTCGCCAAGACCTCATTGGCTGAGTGGAACCGGCTGATGGCGGTGAATGCGACCGGGGCTTTTCTTTGTACCCGCGCGGTTCTTCCCGGGATGACCGAACGCAAATGGGGAAGAATCGTGAATGTCGCCTCGACCGCGGGGCTCCATGGTGCCCGCTACATCGCGGCGTACTCGTCGGCCAAGCATGCACTGGTCGGACTCACCCGATCCACCGCAGCCGAAGTGGAAGGGAGCGGTGTCACGGTGAATGCGGTCTGTCCCGGATTCGTCGATACCGAGATGACCACCGAGACCCTCGACCGGATTGTCTCCAAGACCGGCCGGAGCAAAGCTGAGGCGCTGGCCGCGGCTCTGGCCACGGCCGGCCAGACTCGGCTGGTGACGGCTGATGAAGTGGCTCAAGCGGTCGCTGCGTTCTGCGGCGACCCTCCTACCAATGGCCGGACCCTGGTCCTCAACGGGAACGACAGTGTGACCCGATTCGACATCATCACCCCCGAAGCACTGGGTGCTCCCAGGGGGTTCAGCCACGGGATGCTGGCGCCCGCCAATGGCCGGGTGTTGTTCGTGGCGGGCCAGACAGCTCGAGATAAGACCGGCGTGTATCCCGGCGGCTTCGTGGAACAATTCGACCGGGCGCTCGCCAGCTGTATTGAAGTGGTGACCAAGGCCGGCGGCAACGCCAGCGACATCGGTCGCTTGACTATCTATGTCACTCAGATCTCCGCCTACCGGTCCAGTCTCAAGCAGCTCGGCCCGGTGTACCGGCGGCACATGGGCAACCACTATCCCGCGATGGCCCTGGTTCAAGTGACTGCGCTAGTCGATGCCGAGGCGCTGGTGGAGATCGAAGCGACGGCGATACTGACGTGAGACGGGAGACGGGAGACGTGGGTCGGGAGACGTGAGTCGGGAGACGGGAGACGGGAGACGGATGGCAATCGAACCCAAGTCGTTTCTGTATTCGCTGGACCATGCAAGCTCGGTCGCGACGATAACGCTCAATCGGCCCGAGCGGCTCAATGCGCTCACCTTCGAGGTCTACGCCGAGCTGCGCGACACCTTCCGCGCTCTCGATAGCGAGCCGGGTGTGCGGGCCATCATTATTACCGGCGCCGGCCGGGCCTTCTGCTCGGGGGGCGACGTCGAAGACATCATTGGCGCCTTATTCTCCCGCGACTTCAACGGCCTGCTGGAATTCACTCGGCTCACCTGCGACCTCATCCTCTCGATTCGCCAATGTCGCCGGCCGGTGGTCGCCGCGCTCAATGGAACGGTCGCGGGAGCCGGCTCGGTGATCGCCGCCGCCAGCGACTTCCGGATCGGGGCCGAGAACGCCAAGATCGCTTTCCTCTTTACCAAGGTTGGACTGGCCGGGGCGGACATGGGCGCTGCCTGGCTCCTCCCCCGACTGGTAGGGTTGGGTCACGCCACGGAATTGTTGATGCTGGGCGACTTCATCCCGGCTCAGCGCGCAGGGGAGATCGGGCTCTACAACAAAGTCGTTCCTGGCGACCGGCTGATGGCTGAAGCCACCGAACTGGCCGCCCGGCTCGCCAAGGGACCCTCAGCTGCACTGGGCGCCACCAAACAGGCGCTCAATGAGGAAGCAGCCATGGATCTGGTCTCCGCCATGGAGTACGAAGCCCGGGTCCAGGCGGAGTTGATGCAGCATCCCAATTTCCGTGAATCCTACGAGGCCTTTCGCGACAAACGCGAGACCCGGTTCCAGTAAATGCCCGATATCAAGCTGATCCGCACCTTCCTCGATGAACGCCACCTCGAGCTGGCGGAGCGGGCGACCGCTTTCGTGAACGAGGCGATCGGCGACCGGCCGGAGCCGGCCGACGATGCCGCCGCCCGAATCGAGGCCCGTCACATCGTCCGGATCCTGGGTGAGGGAAACTGGCTCACTCCGATCTTCGAGATGGATCTCCGCGGCTGCTGCCTGATGCGGGAGATTCTGGGCGAGGTCTCACCCCTGGCCGATGCAGTGTTCGCCCTGCAAGGACTGGGCACCACTCCGATTCTGCTGCGGGGAAATCCGGCTCAGAAGGAACGCTGGCTGCGGGTGATCTCCATCGGTGATGTGATCACTGCCTTCGCCATGACCGAGCCGGAGGCCGGTTCGGACGCTGCAGCCATCCAGACCACCGCTCGGCGCGACGGCTCCGGCTGGGTGCTCAATGGAAGGAAGACCCTGATCTCCAATGCGGGGATCGCCGATCTCTATGTCGTTTTCGCCTCGACCGATCCCAGTCAGGGCGCCAAGGGGCTCAGCTGCTTCCTGGTGCCGGGCAACCAGCCGGGGCTGCGGTTCCTGGGACCGCAGGTGCTCAGCTCGCCCCACCCGCTGGGAGAAATCGCCTTCGAGGATTGTCGGGTCGAAGGCGACGCCTTGTTGGGAGAAGCCGGCCGAGGGTTGGGGATCGGACTCGCCGCGCTCGATCGGCTGCGTCCGACAGTGGCGGCCGCGGCATGCGGAATGGCGTCCCAGGCACTGCGGCTTTCACTGGCGCACGTGAAAGCCCGGCGCCAGTTCGGCAAGGCGCTGGCGGAGTTTCAGCTGGTGCAGCAGAAGCTGGCGCGGATGGCGACTGAACTGGCGGCGGCCCGATTGCTGACCTACCGCGCGGCGTTTGAGAAGGATCAGGGGCAGGAGCGGATCACGACCGAAGCCGCCATGGCGAAGTCGTACGCTACTGAGATGGCGCAGCGCAATGTGGACGACGCGGTGCAGCTGATCGGCGGGCGGGGTGCGCTGGCGGACCATCCGGCCGACCGGCTCTACCGTGCGGTCCGGGCACTCAGGATCTACGAGGGGACCACCGAGATCCAGCAGCTCATCATCGCCGGGGAGCTACTCAAGGGATAGATCGTATTTTATAGCCCAGCCTCCCATCGCAAGAAACCAACCTTCGTATCCGATGTGGCATCCTGATCCCTTCATCAAGCACGCGATTCCCGAGACCCACCCGCCCAGCGCCAAGGCGGCGGCCGAGTCGCGCTGGTTCAGTCCGCTCAAGATCGGGAGACTCGACCTGGCCGAGCGGACCTGGGTTCCGGCGATGGTTCCCTGGCGGGCCACCGATGACGGCCTGGTCACGCCCGAAGTGCTGGCCTGGTATGAGCGATTCGCCCGGGGCGAGCCAGGCGCCATTGTGGTCGAGGCCACCGGCATCCGGGACATTCCCAGCGGCCCGCTGCTCCGGATCGGGCACGAGCGGTTCCTTCCCGGCCTTACCCAGCTGGTCGACACCGTCAGGAAGGCCAGCCACGGCCGGACACGGCTCTTCATTCAGATCATCGACTTCCTGCGGATCCGGCGTCGCCCCGAGCCGGTTCGCTTCTTCCGCCAGTTCCTGCCGCTCACCGACCGCCATCGCTCCTTCTTCTCCGGTCCCGACTCCTCGATTCGAGAGCAACTGGCAGCACTGCCGGAATCGGAGTGGCCCAGAGTGCTCACCCCGCGGGAACTCGAGAGCCTGGCCCACGGCGAGCGGGAGCGGGTCACCGACACCGACCTGCCCCACATTCGCGACCTGCCCCAGGTCCTCCCCCAACTCTTTGCCGACGCCGCCCGGCGCGCAGAGCTGGCGGGGTTCGACGGGGTGGAGCTCCACTATGCTCACGCCTACACCATGGCTTCATTTCTTTCCGGGCTGAACCAGCGGGAGGATGGCTACGGCCGGACCAGAGAGGGGCGGATCCGCCTGCCGCTCGAGGTCTTTCAGGCTGTGCGTAAGGCGGTGGGGAAAGAGTTTGTGGTTGGTGCCAGATTCCTGGCCGAGGAGTGCGTCGTCGGTGGGAGCAGTGGGGATGACACGGTCTGGTACGGGACCCGGTTCGCCGGGGCCGGAATGGACTACCTCTCGCTCTCCCGGGGTGGCAAGTTCGAAGACGCCAAACAGCCCCGGATCGGCTGGGCCCGTTATCCCTACACCGGCGAAAGCGGCTATGAGTGCATGCCGACGGTGCGCTCAGACACCAAAGGGCCGTTCGGCCGGAACCGCCAGGCGACCAGAGTGATCCGCCAGGCGATCCGAGCGGCCGGGATGGACACTCCGGTGGTACTCTCCGGCGGGATCGCGACCTTTGAGCAGGCGGAGCAGCTGATCGCTGATGGCAGCGCGGATATCGTTGGCTCCGCGCGTCAGAGCCTGGCCGACCCCGACTGGTTCCGTAAACTCCGGATGGGGCTGGGTGAGCAGGTGCGCCGCTGCGTCTTTACTAACTATTGCGAGGGACTGGATCAGGTGCACAAACCGGTGACCTGCAAACTGTGGGACCACCTCGATCTCGAGTCGCCCGGTGTCAGGCTGACCTCCGACGGCAAGCGACGACTGACAGCCCCCTCCTGGGAGCCGGAGATCCGGTGAGAATCGCGATTGCCGGCGCCGGACCGGCCGGACTCTACCTGTCGATCCTGCTCAAGCGGGACGATCCCTCCCGTCAGGTCACCGTCTACGAGCGCAATCGGCTGGAAGACACCTTCGGATTCGGGGTGGTCTTCTCCGATGAGACTCTCGAGAATCTGGGAGAAGCGGATCCGGAGACCAACGCCGCGATGGCGAAAGCAGCGGCGCTCTGGGACGATATCGAGATCCATTTCAACGGGACCACGCTGCGGTCAACCGGACATCGCTTCTCCGGGTTGGAGCGGCGCGCCCTCCTCGATTTGCTGGCGGCCCGGGCTCGGGCATTGGGCGTCGAGATTCTGCTTCAGCGAGAGATCCGAGATCCAGCCGAGCTGGGCCCGGCCGATCTGATCGTCGCGGCCGACGGCGCCAGCAGCATGCTGCGGCAACATTTCGCGGCTCAGTTTCTGCCTCAGGTCGACTGGCGGCAGAATCACTTCGTCTGGCTGGGAACCAGCCGGCCCTTCCCCGCCTTTGCTTTCTATTTCAAGGAATCGCCGGTCGGGCTCTGGCGAGCCCATGCCTATCAGTACGCCCCGGGGCGTTCGACCTTCATCGTCGAAACCACCGACAACACCTGGCAGGCCAGCGGACTCAAGCCGGACGATGAAGCGGCGACGGTCGCCTACCTGAGCGAGCTGTTCCAGGAGGAGCTGCAGGGCCATCCACTGCTGGCCAATCGTTCGATCTGGCGCCGGTTCCCCACCGTACGCAATGCCCGCTGGAGCGCCGGCAACGTAGTCTTGTTGGGAGACGCGGCTCACACGGCCCACTTCTCGGTCGGATCCGGCACCAAGCTGGCGATGGAAGACGCGATTGCGCTGGCCACGGCCATCAAGACCGAGCCGAGTGTCGCCGGCGCCCTTTCAGCTTACGAAGCGGCCCGTCGGCCCCCGGTGGAGAGTCTGCAGCGAGCCGCCCAGGCCAGCCTCGAGTGGTTCGAGTCGGTCGAACGCTACCGGGGGATGGACCCGCTCCAGTTCGGCTTCAATCTGCTCACCCGCAGCCTGCGTATTACCCACGAGAATCTCCGGCTGCGCGATCCCGGCCTGGTGGCCCGGGTCGACCGCTGGTTCGCCGAGCAGGCCGGCCGCCAGAGCGGGCAGCCTTTGAATGGCGATCGCACCCCGCCTCCCCTGTTCACTCCGTACCGGCTGAGGGATCTGGTACTGCCTAACAGAGTGGTGGTCTCGTCGATGTGCCAGTACCGGGCCACCGATGGTCACCCCGACGACTGGCACCTGGTTCATCTCGGCAGCCGGGCCATCGGAGGTGCCGGGCTGGTAATGACCGAGATGACCGATGTGAGCCGGGAGGGGCGCATCACCCCCGGCTGCACCGGCATGTATCTCGACAGTCATGTCGCCGGCTGGAAGCGGATCGTCGATTACGTCCATCAGGAGAGCCAGGCCAGGATCGGCATCCAGCTCTCGCACGCGGGGCGCAAAGGATCGACCAGGCTCCTCTGGGAGGGTGAGGACAAGCCGCTGCCGGAGGGTAACTGGCCGCTTATTGCGCCGTCGCCGATCCCATATCTGGCCGAGAGTCAGACTCCCCGGGAGATGACCCGGGAAGACATGGATCAGGTCCTGGCCGACTTTGTCCGTGCCACCCGGATGTCGGAATCGGCGGGGTTCGACCTGGTTGAGCTGCACCTGGCCCATGGCTACCTGCTGGCCTCATTCATCTCGCCGCTCACCAACCGCCGGGCCGACCGGTATGGCGGGTCGCTGGCCAACCGGATGCGCTTCCCACTCGAGGTGGTCGGCGCGGTCCGGGCCGCCTGGCCCCAGGGTAAGCCTCTGTCGGTTAGAATCTCGGCGGTCGACTGGGCTCCGGGAGGGATGGAGCCGAGAGATTCGGTCGAGGTAGCCCGTCAGGTCGTTGCGGCCGGAGCCGACATCGTGGACGTTTCGGCCGGCCAGACCGTGCCCGATGCCAAGCCGGTCTACGGACGGCAGTTCCAGACGCCGTTCAGCGATCGGATTCGCCAGGAGGCGGGGGTCCCCACCATGACGGTGGGCAACATCTCCTCGGCCGCCGATGTGAATACCATTCTGGCGGCCGGCCGGGCCGATCTGGTGGTGCTGGCCCGGGCCCACTTATGGGACCCCTACTGGACTCGCCACGCCGCGGCCGATCTGGGGCAGCCCCTGCCCTGGCCCAAGCCGTATGGCTCACTCGATCGCTACACGCCGCGACACCGTTAGCCGCGAGCAGTCACCGAGAGACCGATGCCGACCTACTCAGAGTATCTCAAGATCGATGAACTGCTCACGCTCCAGAAGCCGCTCTCGGACGGGCCGGAGCATGACGAGATGCTGTTCATCGTTATTCATCAGGTATACGAACTCTGGTTCAAGCAGGTGCTCCACGAGGCCGACTATCTGCGGCGGCTGTTCGAACAGAATGAACCGGGACGAGCCCAGCACACCTTCAAACGGCTGCTGACCATTCTCAAGGTGATGGTGGCCCAGATCGACATTCTGGAAACCATGACCCCGCTGGAGTTCCTGTCGTTCCGGGATCGGCTGGAGTCGGGCAGCGGATTCCAATCGGCCCAGTTCCGGGAACTGGAGTTTCTGCTGGGGAGGAAGAACCCCAGGGCGCTCGACCGGTATACCCCCGGCAGCGAACCGCGGAAACGGCTGGAACGCCGGCTGGCAGCACCGACCCTGTGGGACGCCTTTCTGCATCACCTCGCGGCCCACGGTATCGCCATCCCGGGGAGCCAGCTGAATCGCGACTTCCGGCAGCCCATCGAATCCACTCCGGAAGTGCGGAAGGCGATGATCGAGGTCTACCGGCATCACCCCAATCTGGCCGGGCTCTGCGAACGGCTGGTCGATCTCGATGAGGGAATGATGGAGTGGCGCTATCGCCATGTGAAAATGGTGCAGCGCACTATCGGGACCAAGATGGGAACCGGCGGGAGTGCTGGAGCGGAGTATTTGATGACCACGCTGAATCAGCCGCTGTTCCCGGATCTTTGGGCGATCAGGTCCGAATTATGAGGGCTGATAGCTGAGAGCTAAGAGCTATCGTGCCTGATCCCCACCTGTGCTGACCCTATGGTTTCGAGTAGATAGCTCTTAGCTCTTAGCTTTCAGCCCATGAACCCCACCGACCTCTACCAGAACCCGAATCCGCTGGCGAAACACTACGCCCGCTTCAAGGTGGCCCAGCGGCTCCTCCTCACCGGCCACTCGCACCAGGCCTGGCCCGATGTGGGATTCGAGGCGCAGGCCGAGTCGTGGCGGGACGCGGCCGAGCTGGTGGACGACAAGTGGGGTAAGGCGTTTGAGAAGGCGGCTGAAGTGCGGACCGGGTTTGCCCGGCTGTTGGGAGAACCGGATGCGGCCATTGCCCTGGCGGGGAACACTCACGAGCTGGTGGTCCGGCTGCTCTCGGCACTCCCGCTGGGAAAACGCCCCAGGCTGATCAGCACCGACGGGGAGTTTCATACTATTCGCCGTCAGCTCGATCGCTTGTCTGAGGAAGGACTCGAGATCGTCCGGGTGCCGGAGCTTCCGGTCGACACCATTAGCGAGCGGATCGCCGAGGCAGTCGATGGACGAACCGCGCTGGTGCTGGTCTCGTCGGTCTTCTTTGATACCGGCCGGATCGCCCGGGGACTGAACCAGATCTCGTCCGCCTGCCGGCGTCACGGCGCCAAGCTGCTGGTCGATGCCTATCACGCTCTCAATGTGGTCCCCTTCTCAGTCAGCGAGCAGGATCTGGGCGACGCGTACGTGGTGGGCGGGGGATACAAGTATTGCCAGTTGGGAGAGGGCAACTGCTTCCTCCGGATTCCACCCGATTGCGACCTGCGTCCGGTCTTTACCGGCTGGTTCAGTGAATTTACCGCGCTCACGTCGCGGGAGCGCGAGGGACGCACGGCCTACGGCACCGCGGGCGATCGCTTCGCCGGCGCGACTTACGATCCCGCAAGTCACTATCGAGCGGCGGGGGTCTTCAAGTTCTTCCAGCAGCAGCAGCTCGACGCCAAGCTCCTCCGCGAGGTGAGCCAGCATCAGATCGGGGTACTGGCCGCCGCCTTCGACAAGCTCTCGCTCGACCCGGCTCTGGTGAGTCGGGACGACTCGGTACCTCTCTCAGAGATTGCCGGGTTCCTGGCGCTCAAGTCGCCCAAGGCCGTTGAGCTGGCGGGGAAGCTGCATCAGCGTGGAGTGTTGGTGGACGCGCGGGGAGACGCGCTGAGGTTTGGCCCGGCGCCGTATTTGGCGGATTCGCAGCTGGAGGCCGCGGTGGGGGTGCTGGGGGAGATCGTGAGAGGTTAGACGGGAGACGGGAGACGGGGGGCTGTCATTCCGAGCGACTCCGACACTCGCAAAGCGAGTGGAGGAGGAGTCGAGGAACCTCCGAGCGTCCCGGTCTCGACACCCTTTCGAGGGCATTTCACCTCGGAGATCCCTCCACTCCCCTCACCCCTTCGGGGCTCGGGTCGGTCGGGACGACACTCATCCTATGCTGTCATTCCGAGCGACTCCGACACTCGCAATGCGAGTGGAGGAGGAGTCGAGGAACCTCCGAGCGTCCCGGTCTCGACACCCTTTCGAGGGCATTTCACCTCGGAGATCCCTCCACTCCCCTCACCCCTTCGGGGCTCGGGTCGGTCGGGACGACACTCATCCTATGCTGTCATTCCGAGCGACTCCGACACTCGCAATGCGAGTGGAGGAGGAGTCGAGGAACCTCGGAGCGTCCCGGTCTCGACAGAGTTCGAGTGCATCTCACCTCGGAGACCCCTCCACTCCCGCACCCCTTCGGGGCTCGGGTCGGTCGGGATGACAACGTCACCCCCGGATGAGCTGAGCCACTGCTTGGTACCGCGGATCCCCTTTCAACGAATCAAACAGCAACTCAAAGAAATTCTCCGGCAACAGTACATCCCGCTCGGCGATCCCCCGGTCCAGCGCCGCGAAGGCCTGATCCATATCCCCCAGCGCCCCATGCGCGATGGCGAGGGCCGACTGGGGGACATACTCCTTCCCACTCCGGGCAACCAGATCTGCGGTCACCTGTTCCGCCTCGTCCCGCCGACCGGTCCGGACCAGCGCCAGCACCAGCGCACCGGTCGCATGAGCGTAAAACCCGCCCAGATCGATGGCCCGCTGGATCGAGTCACAGGCTTCGGCGTTCTGGTTCCGGCCCAGCTGCACCAGCCCCAGCACGAAGAATCCGTGCGCGTACGCCGGATCCAGCCGCAATACCTGGCGCACCTGCGCTTCGGCATCGTCATGCCGGCCCAGCAGGTGATAGACCCAGGCCAGCTCGACCCCGGTGATGCGCGAAAGGGGATCCAGCTCCCGGGCCCGGAGCATTGCGGCCAGGGCTTCCTCGAATCGTCCCCGCCCGGCCAGGAAATCGGCGTACCAGTGATGGGCGATCTGATAGCTGGGATCGGCATCGATCGCCCGGCGGAATGACTGCTCCGAGCGGACCCAGTCCCACTCGTAGAGCATGGTCCCGTAGGCCAGCGACGTGTGCGCGTCCGGCAGTCGGGGATCCAGCGAGATGGCCTGGTTGGCCGCGGACTTCGCGCGGGGCCACGCGATGCCGGGTGAAGTGCCGCAGTACGGCGGGAGCAGCGTATAGGCGTCGGCCACTCCAGCCCAGGCCCGGGCAAAAGTGGGATCGAGCTTCACCGCGGCCTCGAAGCAGCGGGCCGCTTCCGGCAGAGTCTGGGCGGTCCGCTGATGCCAGGCAAACCGGCCCTGCAGGAAGAGGTCGTAGGCCTGGAGATCGTGAGTCGGCACTGGTGCTATGGCCTGAGTCGCGGTGCCGAGTCTGACTCGCAGCGCCGAGGCGATCGATTGAGCGATTTCCTCCTGGACCCGGAATACGTCGGCCAGATGGCGGTCGTAGCTTTCGGACCAGAGTTCGAACCCGTCAGCTACACTCAGCAGCTGGGCGCCCACCCGGAGTCGCTCGCCACTCTTTCTCACACTTCCGCTGAGCACCGCACCGACTCCCAACGAACGTCCCGCCTCCCGGGCGTCGACCGATGGACCCCGGAACCGAAAGGCCGCGCTCCGGCCGGCTACCTTGAGCCCAGGAATCCGGCTCAGAGCTGTGGTCAGCTCCTCGGCCAACCCGTCGCTGAAATAGGTCTGGTCCTGGGCCGGGCTGAGATCGCGGAACGGCAGGACCGCCGCCGAGGTCGGCGGGGTCTTGGTCGACTCGGCAGGGGCGACCGGAGGAGCCGGCGGGGTGGCGAAGAGATTTCGCATCGCACCGGTGAGCCGGGTCATCAGCCCGCCGGCGGCCTTCCCCCGTCCCAGCCGCACTTCGTCCAGTGCATCCCCTAATGCAGCCATGGTGGCAAAACGCTGATCCCGATCGAAGGCGAGGGCCCGGTTGAGCAGCGGGTCAAGACCGGGCGGAATGTCCGGGCGCCGAGCCGCCACTCGGGGCAGCGAGCCGCCATCGAGCCGGGCCATCGCCGCGGCAAGGGCTCCGCCGGCGTGAGGCCGCTCACCCAGGAGGCTTTCGTAAAGCACGATGCCCAGACTGTAGATATCGGTACGACCATCGATGTCATCCAGAGCCGCCTGCTGTTCGGGACTCATGTAGGCCGGGGTACCCGGAGCGAAGCCGGTCTGAGTCACGGTGGCATTCACCCCGCCAGCTCCACGTACCATTGAGCGGGCGATCCCGAAGTCGGCCACCAGGGTGCTGCCGTCCCGTGCCAGCAGGAGATTGCCCGGCTTGATGTCGCGATGAACCACACCCTGGGAGTGGGCGTAAGCCAGTGCCTGGGCCGCTTCCCGCACGATGCGAAGGGCGTCGCCCACCGGCAGCTGGCCTTCCCGCTTGAGCCGAGCTTCGAGCGATTCGCCCTCGACATAAGGCATGGTGAACCAGCAGAGGTCGTCTGATTCGCCTGAGTCGTAGACCGAACAGATGTGGGGGTGCTGAAGGCGAGCTGCGAGCCGGATCTCCCGGCTGAAGCGCCCGGTCCCCGTCTCAGCCTGGAGATCGGGGTCGAGAACCTTCAACGCGACCGGCCGGTCGTGCTTGAGATCGTGGGCCAGGTAGACCGTGGCCATGCCTCCGGCACCGAGCTTTCGGTCGATGCGGTAGCGTCCGGCGAGGGATTGTTGGAGGGCGCCGAGTGGGTCGGGCATGAGGGAGGAATTTACCCCGTCACGGGAAATTCCACCCTCCTGGGCCGATTCAGAGAATCTGAGTAGCGTTGGCGAACATCGGGTGACCGGGAAAGGCGTGCTCCAGTTCTCGCCAGTTCACGGTGAGCAGGTTGTCCTGGGGAATAATGACCCGATCGAACTCTCCCCGCAGTACCGCCTCCAGGTCCTTGAGATTCTCGCCCAGATCGGCGGACAGCTCGAATACCGGAACCGGAAAGTCGCTGCCGGCCAGCAGCGAGCCCGGGGGCAAACCGGCAATGTCCTTGAAATAGCTCTGGCGGAACGGGGTCACGATGGCGCTGACATCGGCGAAGCACTTGCCCCGGATACCGTCGGTGCCGGGATAGCGAACCAGATACTGACGCACTGCATCGAGATCGGAGTGCTCGGCGAATCGCTCCAGGACCGTCGGCGCGAAGTAGGGCAATCCGCAGTGGGCCATGATCACACAGGCCCCGGCCTCGAATCCGGCTTTGAAGTTGCGCTCGATCCCCGCCAGATCCGGAGTCGCCCAGCGTCGCCCCGGCGGGCGAAGCCGGTTCCAGAATCGATCCCAGAAGCCCCAGGAGAGAAAATCATAGGACGTAGTCTGAGGGTCGGTGGTGATGATTGAATACTCCGCACCGACGTGAATCAGCACCGGCAGAGGCCGGCCATTCCGCGCAGTGGCCAGGAATTTGAACGCCGCGGCGACCCGGGGGTCGGCCAGATTGATCCACTGGGCCGAAGGAAGCCACTTGAGGAGCACGGCCCCGTCCTCAACGCACCGGGCCACCCGTTCCTGGAACCTGGGGTCATAGGGGTGAACCGAGGCACCCAGCAGAATCTTGCGTCTCCCCTTCTCATTCGCCGGCAGCAACTGCTGAAACTCCCGGGCCAGCCGCAGAACGTACTGGTTATCGACCCACATGTTGGAAAGGTCGGCGCGGCGGTTCCCCCCGGCGTCATACACCGGATCCATCGCCAGGCAGACCACCTGATCCAGGTTCGATTCGAGGATGGTCTGCAGCAGGCGCTCCCGGAGAATCCGGTCACTCACCTCGTGCGGCTTGATCCGATTGTAAAAGAGAAACACCCGGAAGGGGATTTCCCGCCGCATCCACGGAGACATGTACCCTTCGGCGGGATTCTCGTCTCCCAGTACTCCCGCGTGGACATGGGTATCGATCCGGAGAGGCATGCCAGAGACTCCTCAGAAATTGATCGCCGGTAGTTGCTGCCGGCATTTCAGGAGATCCGCCGGGGTCAGTGGCGGGATGGCCGGCTGAACCTGGACGTTGGTGCCGTTGGGATAGAGTGCCTGCAGATCGGCCACATAATACGGCGTCACGGTGGTCCCGGTCACCGGAGACCACTCGACAAACAGCAGGCTCTGGAGCCGCATCTGATCGGTATCGATCGCCGGGCCCCGAGTCCCAAACGGGTACTTGAGGCCTCGAAGCCCCCGCGCCAGGATGTCGCCAACAGTGGTCCGCCCGATGAGCGTAGTGGCCTTGACCCCGGCCTGAGCCAGGGAGTCGAAGTCAGCCTTGTCGGGGTACCGCTGCGCCGAAGGGAACTTCCCGCCGGATTTTGGAGCGCTGATGGTAGCGCCTCCGCTGCCGGAGATGATGTAGTCCGGGTTCGATCTTGGAGCCGAGCCGGTGAAACTGGTCTGGAAATTCCGGAATGTCACCGCGTCATAACACTGCATGTTGTGGACGTGGGCAGTGACCACCAGCCTCACGCAGGGATAGTTGGCGATAAGCGTATGAACCCGCTTCATCCCCAGATCCTGTGCCTCTCCCCCATCCAGCCCCGGGAAGTGGAACAGGACGATTACCCTATCGCCCCGGCGATCCGCTTCCTGTAGTCGCCAGTCGAGCCAGGTATGCTGCCGCTGGTCCGGTTTGCGTTTGAGAATCCCGAGGAACCCACCTTTGCCATCGAGATATCCGGTTTGCCCTCCATCCACACCCAGGATGGTCAGACCGATCCCCGGCTCGCTCAACTCCCAGTAACTGCCGGGTTGAGGTTTGGGAGTCAGCTGATGCCCTACCCAGTCGGCGGCCCGGATATTGGAGCAGAAGGTCTCGAAGAATTCCTTGCCTTTGCCGTTGGAGTAGTACTCATGATTCCCCGGCACTGCCCAGACCGGAATGTTGAGACCTGCGTAGGGCAGAAAGAACCCTTCGGTGAAGTCGTCGGAGTTCCCCGAGGGGTAGGCCACGTCACCATTGATGATCATGAAGTGGGGATCCAGCGCCCGGATGATGGGGAGCAGGGTGTATTGCGAGGCATCCCCTTCGCCGGTGTCGCCCAGGATCACCAATCGGAAACCGGCCCGCGGGTCGAGCGGTCTTACCCCATCGCCGAGCAGCCAGGTGTACGGCCGGGTGCGAGCATCCGGATCGGAGGGAAAGCCGGCGGGCGGAGACGGGGTAGCCACCTCCCGCAGGTACTCGTAACGCCATTCATTGGAGTAGTCGAACCGGAAGATCTTCTTCCGGCTGTCCCACCAGTTGGCCGGATTGAGCCAGTACCGCGGCCCCCGCGCCTTACTGAAGGCCGGTGTGTGGAGGATGGCGCCCATCAGCTGGCTCCTCCGGTCGCTTTAGCCGGCGGGTCGTCCTGCCTGGGTGGCGATTTCTGGAGTCGCAGCAGGGAGCCCGCAATGTCATTCCAGAAGGGAGCGCCGAAAGAGATCAGGAGCGCGGTTGCGAGACAGCCGAGCAGATAATTCAGCATTGCGGTCCAACCGTCGCGCCAGAGGTCCTTCAGTCGCTTGCTCAGTTCGGCCAACAGAGGCTTCACTTCCATCGACCGCAGCGCCTCGGACGGTTTCACACCGGCGAGCGAATCCAGTTTGTCGAGCACGCCCACACTGATCGCTTTCAGCCGTTCGGCCCGCTCCTGGTCCGACTTGGCCTTGGCGGAGTCCCTGGCGGTGGTGTCAGGTGGCTGGCTGGTGATCGCGGTCAGCGAGTCGTAGGCCTGGCGGCTGGCTTCGGCCAAGGCCACCGCCTGCTCCGGGGTCATGGCCCGAGCCCGGTCGTACAGCGTAGAGACCGGTACGTCGACGATGATGGTCACGATCAGCGCAAAGACGAAAGTCAGGACCGTGTTTCGCCGTCGATAGATGTAGTCGAAATTGAGCGCCAGCTGAGGGAAATTCTTTTCGGCTTCGGTGATATGCGGCAGGAATTGTTCCCGGAATGCGGTGACCAGCTTGGAGGCGTCGATGGGCGTGTCGACACAGATGACTTTCCTGGTCTCACCCTCGCCCTCCTGTTTGGTGACTCCCCAGGTCTCGAGAAACCGAAGCACTTCGACTGCCACGGCGTAGCCCGGGGCCGCCCGGCCCACCATCGAAAGCTGGTCCACCAGCGACTTGAAGGCGGGGGAGAAACACTTGGCTTCGTCGCCGGGAGCGAGGGTATCCTCCAGCCGCAGCGCCTCCAGGGTGCGCAGTACCCAGGGAGCCGAGGTACGCTCGAGAGCTCCCACCAGGGTGTCCTTCTCCATGGGGAGCAACCGGCCCTGGGGCCGGCTGCGCCAGAGCTGAAACGGTCCATTCACCTGGAGGTCGGGCAGCACCCCCGGCTGCAACAGCCTCTGGGCGAAGGGGCCCAGAAAGGCGATCAGGGCCCGCTGATAGGCATCGGCTTTGGTATTGAAAAGGTATTTCCAGCACTCCTGCATCACTTGGACTACCACGGACAGGCCGAGCAGCATCCCGGCCAGCCCCAGGAGAACAGTCACGAGTGTGCCCCCGATGACCATAGCTCCTCCTTGAGGGGAGATTCGACTGCTGTGTAGGGCGATAGCTTAGGGGAATCCCGTCACCGGGCGGTCAAACAGCAAGAGTTTTCTGGAGGGAATTTCGGTCTAGATCCGAGGCGTAGTTCCTTCCCTGGATCTCCGTCAGCTTTACGTCACCCTGGGTTGACACTCCTTTGTTAGGCAGGATGCGACAGGAAGCCCGCTTGCGCGGGCTTCGGGTAGGCTCACTCTTTGGTCTTCAGCCGGCTCTCGTTCTCCTTGATGAACTCGAGGATCTCCTCTTTCATGCCCAGCAGCTTGATCCACTGTTCCTTATAGAAGGTGATGGGAAAGCGGCCCATGCCGTAGACCGAGACGCCACCCTTCTCCGAGACTTTGAGCGAAACGCCTTTGGCGCTGCGGTTCTTGAGCGCGGCGTTCTCGGCCCGCAGGCGCTCCAGTTCGGCCTTGAGATCTTCGTCGGACATCGTGTCTCCAGATCGATGAAATACGGTAACGGCAGATGCCCTTAAAGTGCTGGACCCTGCTCCGGGCCACAAGCCGGAAATGCGCAACTCCTGAACTTTTTAGCGCACCGGGTGATTGTCATCCCGACCGACCCGAGCCCCGAGCGCAGCGAGGGGGTCGGGGAGTGGAGGGATCTCCGAGGTGAAATGCACACCAAAGCCTCGAGACCGGGACACTCGGAGGTTCCTCGACTCCTCCTCCACTCGCGCTGCTCGTGTCGGAGTCGCTCGGAATGACAGCCTACCGCAGGTACTTCGCGGCCAGCGAATCGTACGTCGCCATCAGACCGGTCACATTCCCGCCCCGGTCAAACAACCCGCTCCGCCAGCCCAGCGGCTCCCAGATCGCCGCGCCCTTCCCCATGTCCCCCGGCAGTCCGAACACAATGTCGTGCACCGGTGCCTTGAAGTCGGAGTACTCCACCACGTTCACCGGCTTGTGATACCGCTGGATCAGATCGCGCAGGTTGCCGGTGAGATCCTCCAGCGTGCCATGCCAGCGAGGGTAGTAGGAGAGTCCGATGACGTCGAACGTCACGCCCCGGGCAATCATGTTGTCGAGCCAGAAGCGCGACTCATCGTTCTGACCACCCAGCGCGATGTGCATCATGATCGGGATCCTGGGGTCGACCGCCGCGGTCCCCTCGACTCCCGCCTGCAGCAGACCGGCCAGCTGATCGGGATTACCGATGTGACCGTCGGGCCAGAGCATTCCATGATTGATCTCGTTCCCGATCTGCACCATATCCGGCAGGGTGTGCTGCTGCTGCAGCGCCTGGAGCACGGATGTAGTGTAGCTGCGCAGTGAATCCCGCAGCGCAGGGTACTCCAGTCCTTCCCATCGGAGCGGCTTGTTCTGCTGCTGCGGATCGGCCCAGTAGTCGCTGTAGTGGAAATCCAGCAGCAATCCCATTCCCGCCGCCTTCACTCGTCGCGCCATGCTTAGCGTCGAGTCCAGTCCGCAGAAGCCGATCCCCGGCGAGTAGCCCTTGGGGTTCTCCGGATTCACGAAGATTCGCAGCCGGATGAAGTTGAAGCCGTGCTGCCTGAGCAGAGCGATCGCGTCGATCCTGGCCCCATTCTCGAAGAAGGCTCTGCTCCCTTCCCCGAAGCGTCCATCGCCGTTTTCGATCTGGGGCAGCCAGGAGATATCAGCCCCGATCATTCGGGGGATCGTCTTGGTGGTCGGAGGGAGCTGCTCCGGAGTGGGATGGGCCATCCGGGTATCGCCCGGGATGAGATGAATCTCGTGGCCACCGGGGAAGAGCGACCCGGAACGCGCTTCAATTTTGACCTTGCCCGGAGAACTTCCCGCCTTGTAACCGAATCGGGCTGCACCGGCACCTTTGACGATCTGCAACGTTGTGTAGCGGCCGCCGCCGGTGTCGTCCGTCATCACCAGCGGGCGCCCCTGCATGCTGGTCAGGGTTCCTTGGCCATCGAGGTAGATCCTGACCGAGTCGGTGGCGCTGCGGATCTCCCGGCTCAGACTGTCGATGATAGCGATGCGAAGGGGAGTCCAGTTCCGGCCGTCGGCCCGGAGGGTGGTGCTGTAGGCGGTGAGCATCACCCCGACCGGCTTCCCGGAATCGACTCGGCTGATGGCGGAGAAGTCGGGGGCAGGCAACGAATCCGAGGGGCGACAAGCGGCAGCGACCTGAACCATAAAGAGAATCGCGGCGTTCTTCCTGAGGCAATTCCGGCGGATGTCGGTCTGCAGGGGGAAGGGCCGCATCTGCATCTGAGGGATTTCCTTGTCTCGTACCAGAGGTTGCAAGATGGACAGTCTCAAGCGAGCTGTGCTGGGCGCGGTTTTCGGATTGGCCATAATCGGCTGTGGGGAATCAAACTCGACCGAGCCCGGTGGCGGGAGTGGGGGTGGCGGAGGCGGCGTCCCCCAGCCGACCCAGGTTCAGCTGCGCGACATCGTAGTGCCTCATCTCCCGTCACCCTACTACCACTTCGGGTACGACCAGACCGGCCGAGTGAGCGATGTCTCGTTCGCGTCGGGTCTCACCAACTACCACGTGGTCTATAAGAACGGCCGGATCAGCGAGTTACAAAACCACCTGCTGACCATTCAAGACCGGCTGATCTACCGCTACGACGACCAGGGCCGGGTCAGCCAGATAAGCTATTCCAACCCCAACGGCGACGCCTTTGCCCATGTGTTTCTTACCTGGCAGGGGGACCAGCTCGTCGGTCTGACAAGAGAGCGGTTGACCAACGGACAGTTCGTCACCAACAAAATCGTATCGCTCAACTACTATCCCGATGGCAACCTGGAGCAGCTGACTGAACGTTTTCCTGAAGTACCAGGAATTCAATCGGAAGCGACCACGGTCGACCGCTACGAAGGGTACGACGACAAACTCAACGTCGACGGGTTCGGACTGCTCCACGACGAGTTCTTCGACCACCTGGTCTTTTTGCCGGGAGTGCAGCTGCAGAAGGGGAATGCGGCCCGGGTAATCCGGAGCGGAGACGGGCTCAACTTCCAGGAAGACCGGGTCTTTCAATATGACGATCGAGGCCGGCCCGTGAGTATGACCGGAGACTTCGTAGAACTCAACGGGCCGACCGTGGGACGACACACTCCCACCAGTTCCAGCTTCAGCTATTACTGATACCCGGGGGCTTACCCCGGGTCCAAAGCTGCTTCAGGGCGGACCGGAAAGCTGGTTGATTCGCTGGGTAAGCCGATCCGCCTCGGTATTGAGGCCGGCTTTAAGGTACCCATCTCGCGCCTCAACCGCGGCACCCCGGGCCAGGGCCCGGTTGCCGGTCGCCTCATAGGCGTCGGCCAGATGCTCCAGCAGTTCCGGGGGGTCGAACAACGGGTGACTGGGATCGGCCATCGTGATCCTCTGCGTCACCATTCGCATGTGCTCCAGCTGAAAGATCGCACCACGGGGATCACCCGGAGTCCCCCAGATCTTCTGCTGGGCAAACAATTCTCCCAGCGCGATGTGAAATCCGCGCACCCGTCGCAGGTCCTGCGTGCTGTAGGCCCGGCCTTTGCCGTCGAAGAGCCATCGCACGTAGACGTTGAGGTTGGCCACCGCTTCGCGGTCGCCGCCTTTCGCACGGGTGACGTAGATGATTCCCAGCGGCATCAGCGCGCTGAGGTCGGCCTCCGGGCCGGGCATGCTATTGGCCGGAAAACCCAGGGCCGCTTCATAGTAGGAGGCGGCAACGTCGAGATCCTTAGCCTGGAAGTATCGGTCACCCAGCCCTCTCAGGACGGCGGTCCACCCGGTCCGTGCCATCTCGTTGTAGGTCCCCCGCAACGAATATTGCCGCTTCCACCAGGCATTCCCCGGCTCCGAATAACGACTCCCCGGCTTTCGCGGTTGATAGGCCTCGATGAGATTCTTCGGCCCATCGCCCAGAAAGGGACGCCGCTCCCGAGCCGCCAGCAGCCGGGGAGCCACCGCTTTGCTGAAATAGCTCGGGTCGGGCTGCTGATCGGCCACGTTACGGCCAAAAACGATGAGCAGCTCGCGTCCCCGAATCGAGTCGAGTGAGCGCTCCCGGTCCTGGAGTATCCCGAGAATGGCATCGTTGACCAGACCGATGACGCTGGGTCCATGCCAGCGGGTGACCAAGGCGACCAGCGAGTCGACCTTCCCACTCTGCCAGTACCCGTTCAGCAGACCGATGCCGGCCTCTCCGTAGCCCGCATCGGCCGCCAGGGCCTGGCGGTACAAAGCGGACGCGCTGTCAGCCTGCTGCAGGGCCTCGAACTCACGGGCAGCGTTGAGAAGAAAGAGTGGCCGGTTCGCTGTCGTGGCCGTCGCGGCATCAAGGAAAAGCTTCAGGGCCTTGGCGTGATCGCCCTGCTCGCGGAGCAGGATGGCGGCATTGTTACTGGCCGAGGCAAAGAGCCGGGTGGAATCCAGCGCCCGAGCCTTGAGGTAGCCGTCCACAACTTCCCTGGAGTCAGTTCCGTCGGCCGAGTCCGGCCGTAACAATTGTTGGGAGGCGAATGCTTCCCCGAACAATGCTTCGGCCCGAAGCGAGGAGTCCTCCGGAGCAGCGGTCGCCAGCATCGCGCGATAGGCGCCCTTGGCCTCTGAATAGCGTCCCGCCTTTGCCGCATTACTCGCCCTGGCCCGGTTGCTTCCGGGGATAGCCTGACCTTCCGCAGGGGCGGATTGAGCTGCCAGGAGGCCGAGTGCCAGCGCAGTGGCAGCGAAGGATGAGTATCTCATGATGGTGGCACCAATCCTCCAGCGCCGGTCTGGAAACGGGCTTGCTGGTATTGCAGTACATACAGCGCAACCGGAGTCAGCCTGGAGCGAGCCAGCACCGCACTCCTGTCGGCGGCCGGGCCGGTGAAGCCCCGATAGTTCAGGGTTCCCATCTCGCAGGCATAACCCGGTCCGTCATTACTGTCGACGCAGCCCACCAGGTCCACAAACGCATTGGTATTGGAACTCGGCGGTCCCGGGTCCTCGACCTTGAGCTCCAGCCGGAACTTCTGTTCGCCTCTGGCCGCCGCTTGCAGCTCATCGGGTCCGATCTTGATCTGTACGCCGAGGTTCGGGGCCAGGAATACCTTGATCCGGTCGATCGGGGCGGCAAGGGCGAGAGGAACCTGACTGAAGACGGTGCTGATCATCTCCTCCCGGCTGGTCAGGAGGATTTTCTCAAACTGGGGGCCCCAGGTGGTGACAATGTTCTTGGGCTCCCAGTCCTGCCGGGTGGTCAAGGTCTCCAGGGTCTCGAACATCCTCGGCTGTGGCTCCAGCGTCCTGGCCATGCCGTCACCGCTCAGCTTGAGAGCAAGATTGGCGATGAGGTTGTTCTGGACCACCTTCAGGGTGAGGGTATAGGGATTGGGACCGCTGTCGGCCCACTGGAGAAACCCGAAATTCCGGTTGAGCACCGCGCGCACACTGTCGCCAAACAGCTTCTCCAGTTCCGCCTGCTTCGGGCCCAGTTTCAGGCTGTAGCGGGGGCCTTCGACTTTGACCGTCACACTCATGACCGGACGGACCGAGGGTGGCGCGGGTGGATGAGTATCTCCCGCGGCGGCGCAGAGCAGCACCGCCGGGAGAACTCTCCAGCTAAAAGGAGAGTGGCAGGTCGGCAAGCTTCGCATCGAGCCTGATTCCTCCTCTAACGAGAAAAGTTGAATCGACCAACGATCGTACTTCCCAGTTGAGTGAATCCCCCGAACGCAGCGGCAACGCGCTGGCCAGCCACCCCGGCTTGTTCCAGAGTCGCAGGGTGAAGTTTCTGCTGGTGGTGTCCAGCGATTGACCACCCATCGAGTCGAGGATCTTGCTCCAACGGACCCGGTCCTCGCCGATCGGACGATACGGGAGATAGCTGATAATCCGAGGATTGGTATTCAACTCGGTGCTCGCGAGGTCGGCACCGGCCTGGTCCCGCAGGGTGAAACGCAGTTGCTTGTCGACCACGTCGCCGATGATCCAAGGAGTCGGCAGTACGGCCAAGCCGCTCATCGCTACAAAGTCGGCCGGGTAGGCAAACTCGGCCGGCCACCAGGCGAAGGTCCGGGCATCCCGATAGAGCACATGGCTCGAGGTGTAGAGCCAGAAGGTTTCTCCAAACGGCTTGATTCGCTGGAGGTTCACTATCGAGCTGGTGAGCCGGTCGAGGCGGAAGGAGTCGACCGGAACCGCCCCGTTCGGGTGGGCATCGCGCTGAGAGCCTCGGACCACGTGGACCATCGCGGTAGTGCCGGGATCCACCAGTGAGACATGAATGGCACCGAAGAACAGGCTTGCCGCAGCCAGGCTCGCCATCCCGATGATGAGCAGGTACCGAACTGCCTTGCTGGTCAGCCCAACGGCAACCTGCTCCCCCACTCCTTCCAGGACTGGCTTGGGCAGAAGCCGCCAGACCAGGCTGGTGAGTCCCAGTGTCGGCGCGTTGATAAGGAAGTAGTATGGGAGGCCCTGCGGGCGGTGCAGCTTGAGCCAGATGCCGAGGAGGAGGTCGGCAAGCAGCAGCAGAAGGAGAGCGGCGAGCGGAGATGTTGCCGGACGGTTGCTGCCAGTGACGCCCATCCCGACTCCGGTTGGACCTACCGGCTATTGTCGTGCCCGGTCGGGGCTCTGTCAAGTGCGCCTAACAACGGCCGTGGGTTCTCGGTCACCGGAGACCGGGTTTGGGTCGCTGCGGCTGTTCAACCCGGAGTCATGAAGTCACAAAAGCGGCTCCGGGTTGGACAGCACTCCAAGCGGTCCGGCGTGGAGGATTACTGCAGCGGCACCCCCGGGATCAGATACGCCTTGCCCTGGTTGATAGCCTGGCCCGCGGTAATGATGTAGTCGGTCAGACCGTCCCCGGTCACGTCGCCCACCCCAATCACATCGAAACCGAGAGTCTCATTGGGGATGGTGGATACCAGCGAGCGCAGCGTGGCTCCAGTCGCACCATCAACCACATACATCTTGCCCGAGGCCAGGGCGCCCTCGTTGCGGAGCCAGCCGGCCAGCACCAAGTCGGTCTTCCCATCGCCATTCACGTCGGCGATCGGGCGACCCATCCCAAACTGATCTCCCGCCGACTCTCCATTGAAGGTGCGGATCCGATTCCCGGTAGCCCCGGAGAAGAGGTACGCCTGCCCCCGGTTGGCACCGCCGGTGCCGTTATTGATATCCGCCGCGAAGATGTCCGGCAGGCCATCGCCGTCCATGTCGCCGGTGGGGAAAATCCAGAACTGTCCCAGGGTGCCGCCGTTGGGTGTCGAGAGGGCTGGGTACAGGAGGTTGCCGTCGGCCCCGGAGTAGACCCGGATCCGGCCGCCGGCTTCGGCCGACGAGCCGACGGCGAAGTCGGGAATCTGGTCGCCATTGAGGTCCCCGATGCTGCTGACGCCGGCACCGAAAGTCGCGCTGGCCACATCGCCATTCACTGCCGCGAAGAGGGTTCCGTCGACGCCTGACGCCACAAACACCGTTCCGGACTGGGGAATTCCTCCCGGACTACGTCCCGGAGCGGCGATGAGAACATCGGGTACGCCATCGCCGTTGAGATCACCGGCTGGACCGACCGCATAGCCGGCGAAGGTGACCGCGGTGCTGTTGAATCGCCACAGGACCTGGCCATTGGTCCCGTTCACCACCAGGACGTAACCGGGCGCCGACCCGGTGCTGGCAAAGGGTGCACCGAACGCGATATCCTCGACCCCGTCACCGTTCAGATCGCCCACCGCGGCCATCGCCAGACCCAGCTCGCCGTTGGGAACGTCGCCGGTGACCATGTAGAGCAGCGCGCCGGTGGCGCCGGAGTAGACATAGCAGCGTCCCGCGTTGTTCCCGCCGGCATCGTTCTCCGGAGCCGAGATGGCGAAGTCGTGCTTGCCGTCCCCGTTCACATCACCGACATCCTCGGCCTCCCATCCGAAATTGTCGCCTTGGCCTTCGCCGGTCACGGTATACGCCGCGCCGACCACTGCTCGAAGGGTAGTCGACGCCACATTATCGGCCGGCTGACTCTCGCTGACCGCGCTGGTGACTGTCGCCGTAAGCCCCGTCGCACTCAGCAGCGGCACCTTGAGATCGACCGTGACATCGAGCGAAGCCCCGGCAGCCAGAGAAGCCAGGGTCCAGGTGATCTTCCCGCCGCTCCGGACCCCGTCCGCAGGAACCAGGTTGGTCGCCTCGATCGGGTCGGGAAGATCCAGCACCACCGAGCCGTTGCTGGCGTCGAGCGGACCGGCATTCATCACCCGCATGGTCGCCTTGACGATGCTCCCATTGGCTCCATCCAGGAGTCCAACGAAGGAGATTCGCAAATCGGTGCCGGCAGGCACCGCCGTGACTGTGACGGCAATCCGGGCTTCGGCTGCTGCCCCGTTGTTGTTTCCAGTCACCGGGTCCCGGGTGCTGCTGGTGGCATGCGCACTCAGCGTCCCGTTCCCCGCGCTTCCCGGCATCAGCGTGACGCTGAACTCCTGGGCTTGCCCGGCCGCGATCGCGGTTACCGCGGGCCAGCTGGCGACCCCGCCACTGACCGTCACGGGAGACCCGGCCTGAGGCGTCAGGCCCGCCACCAGATCGAGCGATGCCACCACATCCGCCGCCGGGTCGGGGCCGTGGTTCTCTACCCGCACGGTGTAGGTCGGGGTATCGGTAGTAGAGACATTGCTGGGGCCCGTCAGGGTCACAACCAGATCGGCATCAGGCTTTGAGGGTTCGGATTCGGAACCGCAGGCGAGCCCGACGGCGAGCAGGGCAAAGATCAGCAGCCGGAGGGAGGTGCGGCCGGACGGTATCACACCTGCATGACGGGGCATAAGCGACTCGACGCTGAGGGGAGAATGGAGGAAGTGGGGTATCCGGAGGCTCAACTGCGGCAGGCCAGGGCGGCCTGGAGCAACGCCGGAGCAGTGCGGAAATGGGATTGGCGGTGACTCGGCCCGCCTTGATTCACGCTCACCGCTGCGACGATGCCGGTGGGCGGATCGAAGAGCACCAGGGCCGTGGAGTTGGGAGTTCCACCGCTGTGCCCGTACAGGGTTCGACCGAGATAGTTGAAGCGGCGAATGCCAAGACCGCCACCGGTCTGTCCGGGCACCCGGCCATCGTCCGGCACGATGGTCAGCATGGCATCCCGGCTGGACCGGCTCAGTAGATCGCCATCCAGAAGCCGGCGGGCGAAATCGGCGATGTCGCCGGCCGAGGCCTGGACTTCGTTCCGCGAGGTAAACAGCGCCGGCCCGAAGTAGCGGGCACTGTAGTCGAAGAGCACGCCGTTCTGGTCGGTGGCCCACTGGGTGGCCAGTGGACCAGGCGCCATACCCTCACCGGCGAGCCAGCTCTGTGACCGGCCAGGCCACACCTCCTCACGGAGGAACTCGCCGTAGGCCTTTCCACTCTCCCGGCTGACGATGATTTCCAGCAGCAACGAATTGCTGTTGGAGGCATCCCATCCCGCCCCGGGAGCAAACAGCGGCGGACCGATAAACGAGAGGAGTTCCTCCCGCTGCCACACCCGGGCGGGATCCGCCATGACCGTGGAGAAGTATCCCGGCGCTGCCATGTAGTCGGCGATGCCGCTGGTGTGCTGCATGACCTGCCGCAGGGAGATTCCCGGCCCAACATTGGGCACGCCGGGAAACCACTTGCCCAGGGTGTCGTCCAGCGAAAGCACTCCGCCATCCACCAGTCGAAGCGCCGCCACCACGGCATACAGTTTGGAAATGCTGCCGGTGCCGATCATCAGGGTGGGACCCATGGGATCGTCGGTCCCATTCAACCCGTACACTCCCCGCCAGGCCGGCTGTCCGGGGATCAGCACGACCCCCTGGGCGCCATGCACTCCATTGGCCCGGCCGCTGTCTTCCAGGATCCTGGCGAATTCCCCGGTGGCACAGGGACCGGGCGGGTCGGCACTGGCGACGCCACAGTGCACCAGCAAAAGCACCCACCACGGCAGGAGTGCGGGACGCGTCATGAGGACCTTCCTGTGCAGACGGGCGAATCCGAGCAGCGTTGAACTGACGGCCTCTGCAGAGGGAGACGTACCTCGGATGATTTCGATTGTGTGTGTCTTGTGTGCGGTGCGGGGGCGACGCGGGCGACTACGGAAGGACGTGAAGCGACTACCGGGAAATTGCTTCCTCAGGAAAAGAAATGGTAAAACGGGCCCCGCCGCCGGGCCCTTCGGTTACTCCTACCCGGCCACCCACCAGCTCGGCCAGATGTTTCACGATCGCGAGCCCGACACCGACACCGGCGGTTCCGGGGCCGGCGGCCGATCCTCGCTCGAACGGATCCCAGATCCGGTGGCGCTCCTGCGGGGGGACTCCCGGTCCCTGATCCTCGACCGTGAGGAGTACGCTCCGATCCTGGCACCGAAGTCGGACGGTAATGGTCTGGCCCTCCGGTCCGTAACGCAGCCCGTTCTCTATCAGATTGATAGTGATTCGATCGAGCGAGACCGGATCGATGGCACAGCTCGCCTCCTCGTCCAGCTCCAGGTCCAGCCGGGCCCGCCGCTGTCGGACCGCCAGCTCCAGCGACCGAAGCGATTCCCGGAGCACCGGCGCCGGCCGGATCGGTGCCGGGCGGGTGTGATTCGCCGGTCGGCCCGCTCCGGCCAGAGTCAGGGCATTCTCCACCAGGGCAATGATGCGACGGGTCTCTCGAACAATCGAAGCCGCCGCCCGGCCCTTGGCCTCGGGAGTCTGCCGGTCGAGCTGGAGACTCTCGGCATGGAGCAGCACTTCGGTCAGGGGGGTCCGCAACTCGTGGGTGATACTGGCGACAAAGGCCTCCCGGCGGGTGAGGGTCAGCCGCAGCTGCCGCAGAAAGAGCAGCGCCAGAAACGACAGCAGCAGCGACGCCGCCAGTGCGCCGATCAGCACCTGGTAGCTCGGGGTGGCTGAAGAAACCAGGATCGGGAGGATCGCGGGATTGAGTGCCAGGCTCAGGGAATACGATGGCACGCTGAACAGAGTGGTACCGGCCTCGGGGCCATGGTACCGCTCGGCCGTGTGGGCTACCTCCATATCGTCCATCATCAAGCCGGCCGAGAAGGCCTTCTGAGAATCGGCCAGCATCGGAAAGAAACGCCGCCTGGTAGTTTCGAGACCGGGAAGAATGGTTCCGGTCCACCACGAGGACATGGAAATGTCGAAGCCGACGATCGCGGTCACACCGCCCGGCAGCGTGACCGTGGTATTGTGCAGCAGCCAGGGCCCGGTGGCATCCCGGCCGCTGGAGGCCCAGATCAGTTGATAAGCACCGGGAGCCGCGGGGATCGGGAGTGGAACCCGCCGGCGGGGATCGCGCTCGGGAGCCAGGGGCACCGAGGTGGCAAAGGCTCCGGTCGAAGGCACCCAATAGAAGAAATCGTCTCCCTCTTTGAGCGGTCCACAGCGGCACCGGCGCAGCGAGTCGGTGGCGCGCTGCATGGCCGCGAAGATTCGCTCTGGTGTGATCGGGCGGACCTGCTGGACCGGGCCGAGGATAGCCCGGGCGGCCGAGTCGCCCAGTCGGGAGGCCTCGGACTGGGACTGCTCCAGGACCCGGCGTGCGATCTGGCGGCCGGCCGCCTCCACAGCGAGCCGTTGCGACCGGACCGCCCGGAGATAGGCAAAGGCGAGCACCCCGGTGACCACCACCGGGAGAAACAGGCCGATCTGCAGCAGCCGGAACCGGCTCCGCAACGAATCGAGCGGGGCCGGACTGGAATCAGTCATCGCAATAATCGAAGCGATAGCCGACGGACCGCACCGTGTGGAGGTAACGCGGCGCCGCCGGATCATGCTCCAGTTTGCGGCGCAACTCGGCCACATGCCAATCGATGGTGCGAGACTCGATCGTCGGGTCATAGCCCCACACCGACTCGAGCAGCTCCCGGCGCGACCACACCCGGCCGGGACGCTGCAACAACGCCAGGAGCAACTCGTACGCCTTGGGTCGCAGCTCGATCGGCTGGCCCTGCACCGTCACTTGCCGGGCGGTGGGCCGCACTTCTACCGGGCCGAAGCGGACCACGTCCCGTGTCACTCCTCCCCGCCGGGTTCGCTCGACCAGATTCTGGACTCGGGCCAGCAGCTCGAGAATCCCGAACGGTTTGCAGAGATAGTCGTCGGCTCCCACCCGAAAGCCCTGCACCTTGGACATTTCATCACTTTTGGCGGACAGGATCAGCACCGCGGAGGGCGAACTTTCAGCCCGTAGCGTACGCAGCACCAGCTCACCGGGTTGATCGGGCAGCATCAAATCCAGGATGACGACAGTCGGGGGGTTGGTCAGAGCACTGCTCAATCCCGCGCCGGCGGTCTGGGCCACCTCGGTCACGTACCCCTCAGCCTCCAGGTGCTCGGCCACGGTGGCCGCAATGCCGTAGTTGTCTTCGATAATGAGAATGCGAGTCAAGGCTGGCTCCAGGTCGGGCCTGATTAGAGACGGACGAACAAGAGCGACTGAGGGACACGGACTCCCCTCGCAAACCGGATGCACACAGATCCGGCGGGCGCCGACCGGTAGCTTCGGTCCATGCGCGATAACTACTCTCGATGGCTTGGCCTCATTGCCTGCCTCCCAGTTCTGGGCTGTGCAGACTCCTCATCGCCCCGGCCCGCAGCCCGGGTTGCAGCGGTGGAAGCTCTGGCTCCACTCACTCAAACCGGTGCAGTCGGCTCGCCTGCCAACATCCTGCCGGCGGTTCGAGTAACCGACCAGGACGGTGCCGTACTCGCGGGGACCGCGGTTGAGTTCTCCGTGACCACCGGGTCGCTGGTAGCCGACAACCAGACCGGAAGCGACGGCATTGCGCGGGTCCGCCGGTGGGACCTTCCAGCGAGCGCCGGCGTGGCTGAGTTGGTTGTGCGGGTGGGTGATCTGCCGGAGCTGCAATTTCAGGCCACGGTAGTGGAGCGCGGCTTCAATCTCGAGATTCGGTTCCTGAGCGGAACGCCGTCGGTCGAGACCCGGCAGGCGATCGACGCGGCAGAATCGGTGCTCGAGTCCATCATCTTTGCCGACCTGCCCGACGAAGTGGTGACCTCGACCCCGGTCTGTCAGGTGGGAGGCGCTCCTCTTGCGACCATCGACGAGACCATCGATGACGCCATCATCCTGCTTCGGATCATTCCGATCGACGGACTGGGGGGTGCGGGAGCCAGAGGGAATCCCTGCTTGATTCGGGATCCCGGCACCCAAACGCTGGTGGGAATGGTCGATCTGGATGAGGCCGAGTGGGGCGTCATCGGCCAGGAGCTCAAGCGAGACTTCCTGCTCCACGAGATGATTCACGCCCTCGGCTTCACCGCCAAGCTCTTCAATATCACTACGCCTTCAGGATTCACTCGCCACTGTCTCGAGCTTCCCTCGACCGGTACTCCCAATCCGGTGGTGCAGGACAGTCATTTCTCCTGCGCCGGGGCCCGGGCCGGCTTTGATTCGGTCGGCGGGGTTAGTTACACCGGCCTCGCCGTACCGCTGGAGAACGGCGCTACCACGGCGCTCACCTCCAGCACCCTCAACCAGCATTGGCGGAAAACCACGTTCGACTCCGAGCTCATGACCGGCTGGTTCAACATCAGCGGGAGTGCCCCACTCAGCCTGGTCACCGTGCGGGTGCTCGAGGATCTGGGATACGGCGTGACCTACGCCGCGGCGGCGCCGTTCGCGCTCCGACCGCCCATCGCGACGCTTCGGGGCAACCAGGCCGAGGGGGTCCTCGGCCTGGTCGAGTTGCCCGGACCGCCGATCATGATCCTGCGGTCCGGTGGTGCCGGAGTTCAGCCGAAGGGAAGTTCATCCGAACTGGGCCCGTAGATCGCGGGCACTTTCACGTCCAGCAACCGCAAGTAAGTGGAGAGCTGGCCGCGGTGGTGGTACCAGTGGTTGAAGAGAATGGTGCGAATGAAGGCGTGCCGGGGAATCTCCAGAATCACCTTCTCGCCCTGCACCAGGCGCCAGGGCGCCTGGGTGCCGGCCTGGTCGAGCCGGCCCAAAATTTCTCTGGCCCTGGCGAGACTCTCCTCGTAGACCGCCATCAGCTCGGCGCGGCTGCCCGGCTCGGGCCGGGGAGGTTGGTGGCCCGCCAGAAAGCGCTCCTGCATCGCAACCCCGGCTAACGCCATCGGGATCACCGCCACGTGGTAAGCCAGCTGGCCCGCACTCTGGGCCTTGGGGTGAGGCCGCCAACCGTAGCGTTCCTCCGGCACCCGCTCCAGCGCCACCCGGGTCACCCCCGATTCCTGGGCCAGCTCCGCCAGCATTTCTTCGCTCGTAAACATCGGTCCTCACTCCTCGGCTCGGGAAATTCGCGCACCCCATTACATACCGCACGGTATGTAGCGGGCATACCGGGCGCCGTCAAGCAGGGGTTGACGGTGACCGGTGGATTTCGCTACATACCACACGGTACGTTACCGATTGGATCCCCCGGAGACCTCATGGCTCCACGCCGTTCTCCCCGCACTGCCCGGCCCAAGCCCCGGGTCCGGGCCCCGGACCAGACCCGGGAGCAGCTACTCCAGGCGGCCTTCGTGGAGATCTTCCGGCACGGCTTCCAGGCCGCCTCGCTGGAACGGATTCTGGCCCACACTGGTGTAACCAAGGGCGCGCTCTACCATCACTTTCCCGACAAGGCCGCTCTGGGCCTCGCAGTTGTGGAGGAGGTGGTGCGGGGTCTGATGCTCTCCCGCTGGCTCACCCCGATCGAAGCCGATGGCGATGCGATCGGACTCTTCACTGCGATGCTGAAAGACCGCTCGGACCGGCTCACCCACCGGGAGGTGGAGTTGGGTTGTCCGCTCAACAATCTGGCCCAGGAGATGTCGCCGCTGGACACTCGTTTCCGCCGGGCGATCGACCGGATCTACGAAGACTGGCGCGGCGGCACCGCCCGCGCGCTGGCCCGGGGGCAGGCCGAGGGAACCGTCCGCGGCGATGTGGATCCGGAGAGCGTCGCGGCGTTCGTGGTGGCGGCAGTAGAGGGTTCGTACGGGTTGGCTAAGGGCAGCAACGACGGCGCCCTGCTGCGGGACAACTTTCGGATGCTGGGGTTGTTTCTGGAGGGGCTTAGGAAAGATTAGGTCGTGGGTCGTGGGTCTGCCGGCTCACTTGCGAAGCAACGTCCTCAGAAACATCTCATCCCGGTAATCCGGCCCGGTATTGTGCCCGAACCGCACCACCACCAAGCCAGCCGATGGCAGGATATAGAGCCGCTGGCCGCCGGTCCCCGCCGCCATCAGGAGATCGTGCGGCAGGTCCGGTGCATCGATGGTCCGGTCAGACTTCCCTGCCCGCTCGATTCCAGCCGGCGCCGGTCTGGTGGATGGCGACGGATTGAGCCACACCCCAAGCCCGTAGTAAGGATTCGCCTCACTCCCTTTCCCGCACTCGGCTAAGGCGGTCGCGGGCAGGAGCTGCTTGCCCTGCCACCTGCCTTTCTGCAGTAGCAGCACGCCGAGTCGGCCCCAGTTGCGGGCAGTCATCGCAGCACCACTCCCGAGTCCCGGATTCCCGGCAGCGTCCCGTTGCCATGCTCCGACCGCAACGCCAAGCGGCATGAAGACCCGCCGAGTGAGATAGGCCAGCATATCCTCGCCTTTGAGCTTCCGCGACATCACCATCCCGAACACGGCGAAACTGGTCCCGCCGTAGGCGAATCGCTGGCCCGGGCGGGAGACCCGGGTCAGCTCTCGGCTCGATTGATCCAGATCGAGACCGCTGGTGAGATTGAGAAGGTGGCGGATGGTGAGGTATTTGAGGGCAGAGTCCTCAGCGAATTCAGGAAGGGTTCTGGCTACTGGCTCGTCGAGCCTGAGCAGGTGATCGGCCTGGCCCAGCGCGGCAAGGATACAGGCGAAGGTCTTGGTGCCGGAGGCAAGCGGGTGAGGTGAAGTACCGTCGTAGCCGTTCTGGTACTGCTCGAGCACCAGGGAGTCGTGGTGGAAGACCAGGACGGCGTCGCCGGAGTGATCCGCCGAGTACTTGGCGGCTGCGGGGTATTGAGCGGAGATGCCGGCATGGTCCAGAACCAGCAACAGTGCGACCACTGCCGCCATTCCCCGCACGCTACTCCATAGTCGGATTGATATAGGTCTTTTTCCTGATATTGGTGAATTGCACTGAAGCGTAGCGTTCCTGCCAGCTGATATTGCCCGATGGGTCATAGCAGAGAACCAACCCCTCATAACTGTCAATGAGGCCGCGAGGATATTCATACTGATGGCTGACTTGAATCTCGGTCGGGGCGATCAGGTAGCATCCGGTCAGTCTTGCGAAGGATTTCAGAAAGGCATCGCCATCCCCTGGCCTCACCTTATGGTACTTGAGGTAGGCAGCATCTCCGTCCTTGGCCGTCTCCGGGCCAATCACTCGACCGGTGAGGCAGCCAGTGAACCAGATCTTTCGGACTTTCCCCCGGATGGCACTGAAGGGCCCCATTGAATGAGAGTCGAGACCCGTGCCGAGCTGCAATGTGCCGGGTGATCCGTGGGCCAGCAGGACCACATTCTGCAGGAAGCGTCCCGGTGCGCCTTGGACGGCGTCAAGGATGTAGTCGACGATGTCGCGCATCGAGTCGTTTCTCAAGACCATAGCATTGGCATCCATCGTGTACGTCGTCTTGACCCGACGGTCGTTGAGCGCCATCGACGGAGAAGGGATGGTGATCATCGAGAGAGCCCCCGAAAAGTGGCTGAAGACGGTGGACAATCCAGCGTGATGGCCAGATCGGTGATGGTGTTCGCCGAGACGGTGAAGGTCGTGGTATTAGGGGTGATCACGCATCCATCCTCGGGAACCCGCACCGAGTAGGAATGGGTACCGACCGGAATGTTGGGAATGAGCACCGTCTCGGTCAGACCGAGTGGATACCAGGTGTTGTTATAGAAGAAGGCGAAGCCGAAACCGGTCTGAGGCACAATCGGGGTCGTGATCCGAAGAGTGCCCACTTCGGGGCACTCCAGCGAGAAGGCTGGTTGAATCGGATACTCCCACCAGTTCGCACCCGAGGACACTTCACTTTCGGTGAGGCCGAAGCAGTTGGGTGCGATGCCGCCGATCCGGACCAGGTGAGGGCCCGGCGCAAGACCGGTCACCTTGAGACTGTCGTTGATCCCGATCGGTAGGGGCGTCCCGTTGTCGATGATGAGGGTGTAACCGTCCGGATCAGGCAGTGCCCCGGTGGTAGTGGTGAACGCCTGAAGCGCATAGGTACTCGGGCTGCAGCCAACGGCAAATGGGACATCGATCGTGTCCACTGGTGGCACGTAAAAGTCCTGCTCGAGAGGGTAGACTT
>CAZOES010000002.1:0-10498 GCA_964578865.1 uncultured Gemmatimonadaceae bacterium
AGCCATGTTTTATTTTTTAAGTAATATTTTTGGTCATAATATAAGTAATCGTAACAACCGGTCTCTATCCCAACGTCACCGTCGATGAAGTGAAAGCCGGTGTCGGCTGGCCGCTCAAGGTTCGGGAAAAGCTGGACCTGCTCACGCCGCCGAATGCGAAGGAGCTGGACCTACTTCGGAACGTGCTGGATCCGAAGAAGCTGTACTTGGGGTGACCGGTGAGCGGTAAGCGGTGTCGTCCCGAGGGAGCAACGCGACCGAGGGATCTCAAATCGTACAGTTTGAGATCCCTCGCTTCGCTCGGGACGACAGGGCTCTCGCTTTAGCGCCCTCTGGGAGCCCCCAGAGGTATCCGCTCCGGAAGGTCGGCCGCCACGTAGGCCAGCACCGCCATCGCGGCCACACAACGGGCTACTTCAGCGGGATCCAGCTTGTCCAGCGTGTCGCCGTTGGTGTGGTGATACCAGAAGTACTTCGAGTCCTCAACCCTGAGCCCGACTCCCGGCACACCCCGTTCCATCAGCGGGCCGATGTCTGCCTCGCCGCCCTCATCGGTAACCGAGTCGGCCTTGATCGGAGCGAGCAGCTTGGCGATCTCCTTCACCATCGCCAAGGCCTCGGGTGATCCGCCGACGCTGAAGCCGGTCGGGGAGAAGACCCCGCCGTCGGATTCGATCGCCAGCACATGTTTGGTGACGTCGGCACCGCGAGCATCCCGGTAAGCGATCCCGCCCCTGGTGCCGTTCTCTTCGTTGGTCCAGCCCACCACCCTGATGGTGCGCCTGGGCTTGAGCCCGAGACGCTGGATCAGCTTCACGGCTTCCCAGGCGGCGACCACCCCGCCGCCGTCGTCCATGGCGCCCTGACCCACGTCCCAGGAATCGATGTGGCCACCGAGTACCACAACCTCGTCGGGCTTTTCGCTGCCGACAATTTCGGCCATCACATTCCGGGAATCGGCATCGGGAAGGGTCCGGGCTTCCATCATCAGTTTGACGATCACCTTCTCTCCCCGGTCCTGCATCCGGTGCAACATCATGGCGTCTTCCATCGACAGTGATGCCGCCGGGATCCGGGTGACGGTGCTGTCGTAGCGCATGTTCCCGGTGTGGGGCGTCCGAATGCCGTAGGGACCGACCGCGCGGATCAGAATTGCAATGGCGCCGGCCTTGGCGCCGGCGATGGCACCGGTTCGCCGGTACAGTCCGGTGGTGCCGTAGTCGGTAAAGGGGGCGTCGAAGAGGACGATCTTGCCCTTAGCCTCGGCCTTACGCTGCTCCAATTCGTCGAAGCTGGAGACCACCAGGACGGGCGCGGTGATCCCGGCCCTGGGTGTGCCGATGCTGCCACCCAGGCCGAGCATCGGCAACTGCATCCGGCGGGGAGAGATCAGCTCGACCGATTCGTTGCCCCGGACCCAGTGAGGAACTTTCACCGGCTCGGTGCGGGCGTTGGCCAGGCCGTCTTTCTTCATCTCGGCCAGGACCCAGTCGATGGCTTTCTCGAGACTCTGCGAGCCGCTGAGACGGTGGCCGAATCCGTCGACCAGCCGGCCGAGACGGTCATAGGCGCTGGAGTCGGCGGTGGCGGCGGCGATGATCTTACTGGCGGTCTGCTGATAGCCGGCGACGGCGGAGGTCTGGGCGGAGAGTGCGCTGGCGGAGAGGGCCATCGCGGAGCAAACTAGGGCTTGGATTCGCATGGGCCGGAAGGTCACTGACTTGAGGCGGTGATGCAAGGTTCGGTGCAGGTGGTTCACCGCAGAGTCGCAGAGGCGCAGAGTTTCGCAGAGGGTTCACATCAAACCAGACAATTCATTTTGAATCAACTTCCATTTCATTGGTATGCTGTTGGGTCGGCACTCCGCGGCCCTCTGCGCCTTTGCACCTCTGCGGTGAGTGCGATGGTTGTGCTTGCCGTTCCGGCCGAAGCCCAGCGCGAGCCGGTGCTCAAGCAGATCAGGCTCCCCCACAACTATTACTACCGCGAGATGTACATCCCCCAGGTGACCACCGGTCCCTCGGCGGTGACCTGGTCGCCCGACGGGAAGAGTCTGATCTATTCGATGCAGGGGAGCCTGTGGCGGCAGGCAGTGGGAGACACCGTGGCCGAGCAGCTGACCACCGGCCCGAGCTACGACTACCAGCCTGACTGGTCGCCCGATGGGAAGCGGGTGGTGTACTCGTCCTATCGCAACGATGCGCTGGAGCTGTGGGTCCTTGATGTCGAGACGCTCAAGAGCGAGGCGCTGGTCGCTGATGGCGCAGTGAATCTGGAGCCGCGGTGGTCGCCGGATGGCGGCCGGATCGCGTTTGTGAGTACGGCCTACGAAGGCCGGTTCCACGTGTTCGTTCTAGAGGTTCCTCGTTCCTCGTTCCTCGCGGACTCTCAACGCGGAACGCGGAACGCGGAAGGGGGAACGGCTGTTCGTCTCACCCCCGACATCGACTCCAAACTCCCCCGTTACTACTACTCCAGGTTCGACCACTACCTCAGCCCAACCTGGTCGCCCGATGGAAAGCAGATCATCCTGATCTCCAACAAGGGTGCGATTTGGGGAAGTGGCGGCCTCTGGCGAATGGATGCGCAGCCCGATTCACCGCTGACGCCGGTTCACGACGAAGAAACAACCTGGCGGGCCCGGCCCGACTGGTCGCTCGACGGGAAACGGGTGGTCTACTCGAGCTACCTCGGCCGGCAATGGAATCAGCTCTGGCTCACCACTGCCGAGGGGGGAGATCCCTTCCAGCTGACCTATGGCGACTTCGACGCAACCGACCCCCGCTGGGCTCCCGATGGCCGGCGCATTGCCTACATCAGTAACCAGGAAGGCAATACCGGCCTGTACATCGTCGAAGTGCCCGGGGGAGCTCGCACCAAAGTCGAGCCCAGGAAACGGATCTATCGCGAGCCGGTAGGACGATTGGCTATCCGGGTTATCGATTCACTCACCGGCCGGCCGCTACCGGCCAGAGTGTCAGTGACGCTGGCAGACGGGCGGAGTGTGGCGCCGGACGACGTCTGGCGCCATGCCGATGACGGGTTCGACCGGGGCGAGCGAAAGTTTGAAGTGGGCTACTTCCATTCCGACGGTAACAGCACTCTTACGGCCCCCGCGGGCGAACTCGGTATCGAGATAACCCACGGTCCGGAATACCGGGTGGCGCGCCGGAAAGTCACCGTCACGGCCAATCAGCTCATTACCGTCTCGGTTTCACTGTCTCGGCTGATGCGTCTGCCGGGTTGGAGCTCGGGTGATCTCCACGTCCACATGAACTACACCGGACACTACCGGGCTACCCCTCAATCGCTCGCCCGGCAGGCTCGGGCCGAGAACCTCAACCTGGTCGAGAACCTCATCGTCAACAAAGAGGATCGGGTTCCCGATATCGGCTATTTCTCTCCCCGGCCCGACCCGGTCTCCACTCCCGATCTGATGATCGTGCAGGACCAGGAGTTCCACACCAGCTATTGGGGTCATATGGGGGTGCTGGGCCTCACCGATCACGTGCTGCTTCCGGGTTACTCGGGTTATGCCGGAACCGCCGCTGCCTCACTCTTTCCCGACAATGCAACCGTGGCGGACCTGACCCACCGCCAGGGCGGATTGGCCGGCTACGTTCACCCGTTCGATACCGATCCTGATCCGGCCGACACCACCACACCCCTCACCGTGGGTCTGCCGGTCGATGTGGCGCTGGGGAAAGTGGACTACATCGAGGTGGTTGGCTTCAGCGATCACCTGGCGACGTCGAAAGTCTGGTATCGTCTGCTCAATTGCGGCTTCAGGATTCCAGCCGGCGCCGGCACCGATGCGATGACCAACTACGCCTCGTTGCGAGGGCCGCTCGGTACCGACCGGGTTTACGTCCAGTCGCCCACCCCAATCAATCGGGCCAACTGGTATGGCGCACTCAAGGCCGGAAAGAGCTTCGCCACCAACGGACCGCTGCTGCAACTCGCGGTGGCGGGGATCGGCATCGGCGGTGAGGTGAGAATGCCGGCGGCGGGCCGAGTTCCCGTAAGGGTCTCCATGCGGTCCAATGTCCCGGTCGATCACCTCGAGCTGATCCGGAACGGCGAAGTGGTCGTGAACATCCCGTTAGGCGGCAGCCGCACCAGCGCCGACACGACGGTGTCGCTCGACATTTCCGCCAGCTCCTGGCTGGTCCTCCGGGCCTACAGCGATAAGGCGATCGAACCGATTCTGGATATCTACCCCTTTGGAACGACCAGTCCGGTTTACCTGAGCCTGGCGGGGCGCCCCCAGAAGAGCGCCAGGGACTCGGAGTACTTCATCAAGTGGTTGGATCGCCTCAATACGGCTGTCTCGGCCCATTCCGGCTGGAACTCCGCCCAGGAGAAACGGGAAGTACTCGAGCGTATCCGCCTTGCGAGAGAGGAGTTTCTCCGCCGTCAGTAGTCCCCTCGAAAGGGTGATGCAGGCTACGGAAGCCAATCTGGCCTTTCGGCATCTTCCCATCGCGCCAACGGGAACCTCGGCGCGGACAGGTGGCTCCAGGTTGAGGGAGTCCCGTTACGGGTGAGATTCAGGCTCACCAGTGGACGGTGTGATGGGCGAGCAGTCGGTTCGCCGCACACCGTCTTTTTTCTTTGGGGGGATACGATGCGTGCAAGCGGACTGATCGGAATAGTGCTCATCGTCTTTGGTGTGGTGGTACTGGCGATGGGCCTCAAGTACAAGGACAGCAAGAAAGTGCTCGACCTCGGTGATCTGGAGGCGAAGGTGACTGAACAGAAGAGAATTCCCGACTGGGTTGGGGTCGCCGCGATTGGTGGCGGAGTTCTCCTGATTGGAACTACCCTGGTAGGCGGACGGACCCTGTCGCGGCGTTAGGCCTCAGGGATTTCACCACAACACCAACAAGGACCACTCATGTTGATGACCATAGCGATCGTGCTGCTCGTCCTTTGGGCTCTGGGAATGGTGAGCAGCTATACGATTGGTGGCCTGATCCATATTCTGCTGGTCGTAGCCATTGTGATCGTCCTGGTACGGGTGATCCAGGGCAGACGGCCGGTGTAGTTACCCATCGCAGAGCCGAAGCTCTGACTCACGATTGAACCGGCTGAAGCCGGGTTGAATTGGCCGAACGATGAGCCGGGGGATAGCTTAGACGCTGTCCCCCGGTTTCTTCTATCTCACAGACTCGTCCTGCCATCCATGCGCCCTGTCGCTCTGCTCGCCGCATTCGTATTTGCAGCCACGCCGGCCGGTGCCCAGGAGATCACCGCCGTCAAAGCGGGCCAACTGATCGATGTCGAGAAAGGGGAGGTTCGCTCCAATCAGGTCATCCTGATCAAGAGAGACCGGATCGAAGCCATCCAGCCGGCCGGCGCTCCGATTCCCAAAGGGGCAACCATCATCGATCTGTCCGGCTACACGGTTTCTCCCGGGCTGATCGACTGCCACACCCACATTGCCGATCCGATTCAGGGGCCCAGCCCGGCCGACCCGCTGACTACTTCGGCGGCCCAGAATGCCTTCACCGGGGTTCGTCAGGCCCGGGCTACCCTGCTGGCCGGCTTCACGGCTGTGCGAGACGTCGGCACCTACCGCGCCTTTGTCGATGTCGCTCTGCGGGATGCGATCGATGACGGTACCGTGATCGGTCCCCGCATGAAGGTTGCCGGGGCCTATGTGACTGTCTCGACCGGAGGCGGTGAGGTAACCGGAGTGGCTCCCGATGTGGTTCTGCCCCCCGACTTCCGGCGCGGGGTGGCCAATTCGGCCACTGAGGTGAGGCAACGGGTCCGGGAGCTGCTCAACGGCGGGGCCGATTTCATCAAGCTGATTGCGACCGGAGCAGTGCTCGCCCCGGGGACCCTGCCGGGCGCTCCGGAATACACCGAGGAGGAAATCCGTGCGGCGGTAGAAGAGGCGGCCAATTACGGAACCTATGTTGCAGCCCACGCCCACGGGGCCGAGGGGATCAAGCGGGCAGTGCGGGCAGGGGTACGATCGATCGAGCATGGCTCTCTGGCCGACGATGAGGCACTCCAATTGATGAAACAGCACGGTACCTGGCTGGTGGCTGATATCTGGAACGGGGACTACATCGACTCGGTAGGGACCCGGGACCACTGGTCGGAGGAGATTCTGCGGAAGAATCGGGAGACCACCGAGACCCAGCGCACCGCCTTTCGAAAGGCGGCGGCTCTGGGAGTGAACATTGCCTATGGAACCGACAGCGGGGTCTTCCCTCACGGCCTCAACGCCTGGCAACTACCGTATATGGTGAAGTACGGTCTGACTGCGATGCAGGCTATTCAATCGGCCACTATCAATGCGGCCAGGATGATGGGCTGGGACCAAGAGATCGGGTCGCTGGCGGCGGGGAAGTATGCCGACCTGATCGCGGTTCAGGGCGACGTGCTCAAAGACATCGGCCGGTTCAAGTCGGTCGCGTTGGTCATGAAGGGCGGCGCCGTGGTGAAGCCTCTCAAGCCATGATGCATTGGTGGAGACTGGGTCTTGGCCTCATCGGACTGGTGGGTTGTGTGAACCGCCAGCCGGGACCGGTCACGACCGAGACGCCGGCCGAAGTGGCGATCATGGTCGAGAGCAACAACTCGGCGACCATCGTGGTCTACCTCGAGGCTCGGGGTAACTCACGGCGCCTGGGTGAGATTCACACCAAGGAGACCCTGTCCTGGGTATTCGCGTACCGGGAGTTTGGCACCGGCTACACCCGGTTGCGGGGCGAGGTGATCGGCTCGGACGAGCGGATCTACACACCCGATCTCAAAATTCAACCGGGGGAGGTGGTGCGATGGAGCCTGGCACCACGGCTGGTCCAGTCGTCGGTCACCCAGTTCTGAACTGCATTTTTCAACGCAAAGACGGGAAGACCCAGAGCGGTCTTTTCCGCGCCTTGGCGTCCTTCGCGGTAAGAATATGAAAAGCTGGTGGCTACTCGTCGCGACAATTCCATGGCTGTGTGGCTGTGGCGGGCGCCCCGATCCCTCTCCGGTGACTCCCCAGGAACGTCCTGAAATCGGGATCCAGATCGAGAATCAATTCGCCGCCAGTCTGACCATCTACCTCGAGTCCGGCGGTCTCTCCCGCCGGCTGGGTCAGGTCAACATCGCCCAGACCGTGAGCTTCGTGGTGCCATGGAACGAGGCGCCGACCGGAGTGGTCCGGCTCCGGGGCGAGGTCATCGGATCCAGTGAACGAGTGGTGACGGACCAGCTCCGGCTGGGGCACGGCCAGCTTATTCGATGGATGCTGGCGCCCAAGCTGCGGATGTCGAGCGTGGCGGTGTACTAGGCGCGTCACATCGGCAGATGCGGTCTGGTTGGCCAGGACCTCCAACGGTGCCGAGACACAAGTCTACCGGGTCGTTCTTGCCTGACGGGCACATTTGGCACCTCAGGTGTCGTATGAAACAGGGGTTTCACGAAGGCTGTGCCAACGGTTAGAAACGTCTTGCGTTTTTCTGTACCAGGCTGCGTTGCTTTGGGTCGGTCCCTCCTGCCTTACATGGCTACTGTCGTTCCATGGCAAGCCTCCCCCGCCCTGACCCGCGACATCGCCGGAATCTCGCATGGCAAATCGCTCATGAGCTGGAGCAGCGAATGGGTGAGGTGACCCGGGCATGGCCCGAGGACCGACATGCGAGGGGAGAGGAGCTTAGACGGCTGGTGTCCGCTGCGGCGGACCACATCGCAACCGGGGCTGACGTGAGAGAGGCAAAACCGCTTCGGCGACAGCTGGCTAAGGCGATTCAGAAGCTTGGCCTGGTCAAACAGATCTGGCGGCTCGTGCGGGGTGATCCGCATGTGGATGATCAGCTGTGGGACCAAATAGAGGACTGGAGAGATCGGGCGGAGCGATTGACGCGAGGCTTGCATCTGGCTGTCGGTCGTCAGATCAAGGCGGAGGCATCGACATTGAAAGGAATGTGCTCATGACTACGGTCAAACCAACCCGCGCTCCCCGCCAACCTCGCTATGAGCGGCTCACCGCCTGGAAAGCGGCCGACGAGCTGACCAAGACGCTGTTCCTGGTCACTTTCACAACCCTTCGACGACACCCTGAGATCGGTGATGAGCTGCGGAAGTCCGCGATAGCGGTGACTCAATACATCGAGATGGGCACTTGGGAGAAGGACAACGCCGGCTTCCGCCGGATGCTCAAGGTTGCGATCGCCAAGCTGGTCCGGATCTCCGGCGCCTGGCTGGTGGTAAAGGATCTCAAGATGCTGAAGCCCGAGCTGTGGGGGGAGATCGAAGCCAGGCGCGATCACGCCGAGCGGTTGACAAGAGGACTTTATGTCGCGTTGGGAAGGAAGAGCAGGACAGAAGGAACCACGGTCAAGCGAAGGGCGAGTTAGAGCTCCTTGGTGAAGATCACCTGGTCATCTCCCGGGGCATAGAAGTTCGGTACGGTCGCGACCGCCTTGTAACCCCGCGCCAGATAGAACTTGCGGGTCGGGGTATAATCGGCTCGGCCGGAAGTGTCGACCGAGATGAGCCGAGCCTTACCCCGGAGCCGACGTTCCATCTCTTGGACGAGTGCACTGGCTATTCCCTGGCCCTGCGCCGCGGGATCCACCGCGAGCCAGTAGAGATCCCAGGTGCCTTCGGTGCAGGGGGTCGCGCCCCAGCAGACCCAGCCGACCAGGCGGCCGTCGAGCTCGGCCCCGAGTTGGTAGTAGGGCAGATCAGGAGATGAGACGGTCGAGACGGTCGGGACGGTCGCGTCAGATCCTCTCGATCTGACCGTCTCGTCCGTCTTGACCGTCTGTTCCCAAGCTTTCGCCGCGTCGGCAAACACTTCCGCAGCAATGCCGAGCTCTTCCTCACGGAAGACCCCGGTAGCGGCAACGATTTGTGCGATTCGGGTTGCGTCAGCGCTCGTCAGATCCCGCAGACGAGGCTGAACGCGGGTGGTCATGTGGCTGGTGCGGCAGCGCCGACGGCCAGCGCAGCCGCGGCCTGGCGAGAACTGGAGCGGCTCAAGGCTTCGTCTACAATCCGGGCGATCAGCTCTTCATAGTCCCAGTCGCAAGCCCGGGCCATGCGGGAGAGGCCGGCCGAATCGGAGATATCGGGATTGGGGTTTACTTCGAGGATGTAGGGCTGGCCGGTGGCGTCGACCCGGAGATCGACTCGGCCATACCCTTCACCGCCGCACAGCTCTTCCCACCCCTGGCGAGCTACGGCGATGATCCGTTTCTGGGCTTCGGCGGAAAGATCGGCCGGGCACACCGGCACCGAGCCCAGGTCTTCCGGGCTTCCCACGTCCCACTTGGCCGCATAGGTCAGAATCGGCCAGCTCCCCTCCGGCATGTTGTCGAAACAGAGCTCGGCGATGGGCAGGACGTGGTCGCCCACGAACCCGACATTGAATTCGCGGCCGGCGACATACTCCTGGACCAGGACCTCTTCCCACTGCTCCGACATCTCGGCCAGCCGCTTCTTGAGGGCCCGCTTGGTGGTGCAGACCGAGCCGGCATCGATACCAACGCTGGCATCTTCGGCGGCGGGCTTTACGATGACCGGAAGGGTGAGATCGGGGGGGACCTTGTTGCCGGCCGCCAGCAGGAAGCGGGGGATCGAGACGCCGCTTCGGCTCAGCAGGGTATTGGCGACATGCTTTCGATGGGCAACCGACACCGCCCACGGCTTGCAGCCGGTGTAGGGAATACCGGTGAGCTCGAGGGTACCGACCACGAAGTCTTCGTAGCGGGAATTGCCCCCGATACCTTCGCAAAGATTGAAAACCAGGTCGCTGCGGCGGACCCGACTGATCCAGGAGAAGTCATCGGGACGGCGGACCGCAACTAGCGAAGTCTCATGACCCCGCCCCTTGAGGGAGACCTGGACCTCTTTGACGCTGTCAACCAACGAGGCAACGTCTTTGGCATCCCAGGTTTCCCAACCACCATCGTATAGGATCGAAACCTTCACGCAGCGGCCTCGGCGAGGAGTGACCGGCCGCTGATCCGGCGCCAGGCGATATCGGCGGCGGAGCGAATGAGCTCATCGTAGCTCATTCCGGCGGCTCGGGCAGCTTTGGGCAGGCAGGAGTTGTCCCGCGGATCGGGCAGGATGCCGGGGAGGGGGTTCAACTCGACAACATTGGGGAGGCCGTTGACGTCGCAACGGATATCCACCCGGCACCAGTCGCGGCATTCGAGGGCGCTGTAAGCGCCCAATGCGGCGGAGCGGATGGCGGTAGCCAGTTTGGCCGGCACTTTGGCCGGGCACTCGAACATTTCGAGCGGATCGGACGGGTCGTCCCAGATCCACTTGGCTTCATAGCCGTAGATCGGGGGGGCGCCGGAGGGCAGCTCATCGAACCGCATGCCGACGATCGGGAGGCAACGCGCCTCCTTGCCATTCCCCAGGATGCCGACCGTGAACTCGGCTCCGGGGAGGTAGGTCTCGATCAGGACCGGCTCGCGGTAGGTCGACATCAGGTAATCGAACTGCTTGACCAGCTCTTTCCGGTTATTGCAGAGGCTCT
>CAZOES010000002.1:10508-16866 GCA_964578865.1 uncultured Gemmatimonadaceae bacterium
GACCCCTCGAAGGCCGGCTTGGCAAAGACCGGGAAGGGCAGGGTGCAGTTCCTGGCGTCGGCGGTGGACTCAGCCAGGATAAACGGCGCGGTCGGCACCCCCCGGAGCTGGAGAATCTCCTTGGCCCGGCCTTTATGCAGGGCGAGAGAGAGAGTCAGCGGGTCCGACGCAGAGTAGGGAATCCCCAGGAACTCGCAGATGGCGGGGACGTGTCCCTCGCGGTTTCTCCCGTAGAGCCCTTCAGCGATGTTGAAGACGAAGTCCGGCCGAGCGCCGGCGAGCCGCATGGGGAAGTCTTCTACCGCCTCGAGCCGGATAACCTCGCCCAGAGGACGGAGGGCGCGTTCGACCGCATCGATCGTCGCGGGCTCATCCCATTCAGCGTAGAGGTCGGGTTGCTCGAGGTCGTACCGGAGTGCTCTGGAGGAGGGCTCTGCATCAGCGGGGGAGTCGAAGCTCGCCCCGGCAGGAGTGGCCGGCGCCGCTGGTTTGAGGTTATAGGCAAGTCCTATCCGAACTGCCAAACGGGTCCTCTGCGAGTCTGGTCACCGCGGTGTTCTTCCGAAAAAATTGGCCGCCCAAGCAGAGCAGGCCAACGCGGTGTAGTGCAGGTTCCAGACCTAAAATAAGAAACGGTTATTAAACGCACAATAGTTTTTATGCACTTTCATCGACTTTTTTGGTGATTTCGCATCGTTTGATCCTCACCAACGACGTGTGAGAGCATGACCAACGCGAAAAATTCCTTGGTTGAGGTCCCTCGCGAGCACTAATTCAGCGTGATCGAAGCGATCGAATCGTGGTTGAATGGGGTTCAAAGGCAGTGATAGGCCATTGAATGATGCATTTCGCAAGAAAAAACCCTCCCTGCAGCACGCAGAGAGGGTTTTTTGTGTCGATTCGGCTCGATCAGACCTTGTGATAGCCGACCCGACCCGCTTCGGAGCCATCTTCTGTCTTATAAATCTCGAAATCGGCGAAGAACGCGGGCGATTCTCCCTGCAGAAGTCGAAGAGTGGCCACCGCCATCCGACGAATCTCCAGCTCCGCACCTTCACCCAGCCGCAGTTCAAGCATGGTTCGCCAGGCGCGCACGTTACCGCTCACCACAATCTTCACCTCGGTCGCGTTGGGCAGCACGCTGCGCGCGGCTTCGCGGGCCATTTTGCGGCGATGGACCTTATCGGTCACCCACTCGTACTTCTCCATCAGCCGATCGACGGCCTGGACGTAGCCCTTCTGGGCGTTTTCCACCTGAGCGGTCCACTCCGATTCCATCCGGGCATCACCCTGGATGGCCGGGGGCATGACGAAGGCCGCCTGCGATTCATCGACATAACGCTGGGACAGCTGGGAATAGCCGAACCCGGCCCGGTGACGCACCAGTTCATGACTGCAGGAACGGCTGATACCCTCGATCAGCACCACGTAGACCGCATGCTCGAAGACCGAGCCGTGTCCCTGCTTGAGAATGTTGGTGAGATACTCGCCGGTGGTCCGCCCCGCCGGATTGTGCTGGCTCATATAGCAGATGCGCCCGGCAAACTCGGCCAGTTTTTCACCGTCCGAGGAGGAGCCCTTCCATTGCACCGGCATGTGGGCCGGCTCGATGAACTGGGGCCGGGCGAGCAGAGTCAGACGGGGGGTACGGAGAATGTCCATCGGTCCAAGGAGGTGAAAAGTGAAAAGTGAAAAGTGAAAAGTGGGAACCTCGTGAGGGTAAGCCCGGGCGTCGAGCCCGTTTCACCTTTCACATTTCACTTTTCACGTTTTTCGGCCATCTCGGCCCGGCTCCGTCCGTACCCCCCCGTCCGCTCCATCTCTCTGAGCGCGGCGGCGATGTCGTCCGGAAGCGGGGCGGCCGAGTCGCCCATCTTGAGTTGTTGGAAGGGGGAACCCCCGTCGGCCAGCTTTACACCGGGGTTGAAGATACCCAGTGGGTCAAATGCTGTCTTTACCCGCTTGAAGAGCGATACCACCTCCCGGCCGTAGAGCCGCTCCAGCAGGGGGGCCCGCAGCCGGCCGTCGCCATGCTCCCCACTGACGGTTCCGCCTAACCGTATCGCCGCCTCGTTCACCTCCCGGTAGAGCGTCTCGATCCGGACGGGCCAGTCGGGCCGGTCCAGCTCGGGCAGGACGTTCACGTGAACATTCCCGTCGCCGGCGTGGCCGAAGATCACCACAGTCAGGTCGAGTCGTCTCGCGGTCTCGCGCACTGTCCTGACATAGTCGCCAAGCGCCGGCAGCGGGACACAGCCGTCTTCAATCACCTGCATGGAGCGGCGATCCGCCGGGAGACCGGCGAGGATCGGGCTGGCTGCATGACGCAGGGCCCACAGCCGTTTCTCTTCTTCCGATGTGAGGGCAGTGGTGAGGTCGAGGGCAAGTTCCTTGAGCGCACGCACCGCATCGCCGGCGACCCCCCGAGCGGCGGGGGTGTCATTGCGTTCGAACTCCACCAGCAAAATGGCCTCAGTTGCGTCGGGAAGGATACCGGTTTCACCAGCCCGCCCAGCCTTTACCAGCAGGTCGAGGAAGGTGCGGTCGAGCAACTCGACGGCGGACGGCTCCAAGGCCACCAGGGCACGCACCGCCTCTTCCAGGTGATCCAGGGACGCCAGCGCCACCCGGAGGCCGGAGCGCGCGGCGGGAATCGGATCCAGTTTCCAGAGAATCGTCGTGACGATGGCGAGGGTGCCCTCCGATCCGATCACCAGGTCGAGATCGTCGCCTGAGGCGAGCCAGCGGTCGAGGGCGTATCCGGCGGTGTTCTTCCTGGTCTTGGGGAATCGGCCCAGTATCAGATCCCGCGATTGCAGCAGTGCCGGCACCGCCTCCTGACTGAAGCGGCGGATGGCCTCGAAGCGTGCCGGTCCACCCAGCCCGCCTCGCTCCAGCCAGCCGACTTCTCCATCCACGGTCATCACCTCGAGTGCCTGAACCCATGGACGGACCGGTCCATAGCGGACCGTGCGTGGTCCCGAGGCGTTGGTCGATACCATCCCGCCCAGGGTCGCCCAGCCGCTGCTGGAGGGATCGGGTGGCAGCCGCAAACTGTAGGTGAGGGCCGCGCGAGTGAGTTCTGCCTGGGTGATGTTGGCGCTGGTGATGGCGCTGCAGGACTCCGCGTCCACTTCGAGCCGGCGTGGCATTCGGTCGCGCAGATCAAGAGCGATCCCGCTGCCGACTGCATTGCCCGGGATCCCGCTTCCCGCGCCGCGAGGCACCAGCCCTACCTGCGTCTTCGAGGCAACTGCAATAACTTCCCGAAGATCCTCCAAAGACGCGGGTCGAGCGACCGCGACGGGCACGATGCGATAAATGCCGGCGCCTTCGGCGTAGGCGGCACGCAATCGTGGATCAGTATTGATGAGAGGGTGATCGAACCCCGGGCCGGTCATGGGGGAAACGTAAGTGGAATCCCTTGACAAGGCATGACGGCAGGGAAAGGCTTCCGAATATGTCGGATATCCAGCGGGCCCAGCTCATCCATATAGATGTAGACCGCCGGCTCGGCCACGAATGGGACGAGTGGGATGGGAAACCGCTTCCCAATTCGGGCGACTACGACAGTCCACCGATGTTGTTCTTCGGCTGGTCGGCTGCCGCGATCGGGGCCTGGTTCGGAATCCTGGCTCTCCTGCTTTATCTCCTTGCGCCTCGACTCGCACTGCTCTCAACCACGCTGCCGCAGGTACTCTGGCTCACATTAGCGGCTTCGGCGGCTTTGTCCTGGCTCTGGTGGGGGCTGCTGCTGCTCTCGTTCGGACTCAAGAAACCGCTGCTTCCCGAGAAGCTGGCCGAGCGAGGCCCATTTCTGCGATTGATGCGGCTGACTTCGAAGATTGCCGATCGCTTTGGGAAACGAGACTGGGTGGAGAACGCCGCGGTGAAGGTCTACGACGGGCTGGCCCTGGAGCGGGGCCGTAAGGTGGGGAAAGGCGAATTGCTGCTCTTGATTCCCCGCTGCCTCTCGCGAGCCGCGCTTGACGGGGTGCTCGGCATTGCTGGTCGCTACGATGTGCCGGTTTTCGTTGCTACCCGCGGCCAGCTGGCCCGGCGGGTGATCCGCGAGCGACGTCCCCGGGCGGTGGTCGCGGTAGCTTGCGAGCGCGATATGGTGAGCGGGTTACATGACGTGGCGGGGAAGATCCCGGTGCTGGGTTTGACCATGACGCTTCCCGCGGGGCCGTGCAAGGATGCGGGGATTGACCTCGTAAAGCTGGAGGATTGGGTCCGGGCCTACGTCACGTGAGCGGGAGTCTCCCGGTCCCGTCTACGGCAAGAACTCCTTCGGAATCGGATTCCCGGGCCGCTCGTCATCCCACGCCACCGATAGCACCCACCAGCGGTTCCCATCATTGAAGAGCTGCAGGCTGTTCACCCCCCGTCCGATCAGCGGTCCATCCTTCTTCCCCCGCATCTCGTAAGTACTGAATACGTGGGTGACGTTGCCGAAGCTGCGGGTGACCCGATGCAGCTCGGTTTCGAAGAACCCGTTCTTGACCATCCCCGCGTTGGATCCGTCGACAAACTGCTGGTGGGTCATGGTGCTCGCGTGAACCTTCCCGTCCTGGCCCACGCCCATCGAGACAAAGCGAACATCCGGGATATACAAGGTCCGGTCCCGACTCCACTGTCTCGGCTGGCCGGCCGGGCCGTTGATCACGTCGTAGAACGCCTTCATGATCCCGTCGACCGAGCCAACATCCTCCGGCCTGGCCGCGATGGTCGGAACGTCGACGTGTTGTTGGGCGCTGAGAGTCGGGGCGGTTGCGAGCAGGGCGAGCAACAGCGGGAAGCGGCGATGCAAAGCGGGACGGGGCATAGTGTTCCCAGAGGTCGGAGGGTCAGGCGCCCTCTACGCTATCGGGTGGAATCAGGTTCCGTGGAGTAGAGCCTCGCCAGCTGAGTGATAATCTCACTCATCCGCTTGCCGATTGGATGATCTGGCGCGACCTGCCGATCAAGGTCACGGGCCGAGAGACTGGGATCGGCCAACGGCCGATACACCGTCTCGATGACGATGCGGCTGAAGCCGGGTCGAGAGGGATCGATCCAGGCCCGGACCTGCACCACATCGGGACCCAGCTTGCGGGCGCCGGTCGGCTGGCGGGTATCGGACTTGAACCAGGCCGACTCCACAAACCCATCGCGAGTGGAAACTCGGGTAACCGGGATGCTGTCTCCCCGGAGCACGTCCGCCAACGCTTCAGTGGCGTCGAGGACTTTCAGCTCGATCTCGGTCTGCGGCGCGCCGGTAACGGGCGGGAAGTAGGGGCGAACGGTTCCGGCCTTGCAGCCAATTGCCAGGGCTGCGAGCAGAATTGCCGCACGGATCACAGCTCCGAGCTGTGTCGTCCCGAGCGTAGTCGAGGGACCTCCGAGCGTCCCGGTCTCGAGTGCATTCAACCTCGGAGATCCCTCGACTTCCTCCCCGGCTGCGCCGGGTCGGTGGCTCGGGGCGACAGATTCCATAGCCATCAAAGCCCCAGATCCACCGCCACCGGCGGCTCATTCGAGTAGTCGTAGAATCCCTTGCCGTTCTTCCGGCCATACAGTCCGGCGATCACCATCCGGCGGAGCAACGGCGGCGGCGCATAGCGGGTCTCCCGGTACTCATCGAACATGATGTCTCCGATCCGCGCCAGGGTGTCGAGTCCCACAAAGTCGGCCAGGGTCAGCGGTCCCATGGGATGACCGGCTCCCAGTTTCATCGCGGTGTCGATATCCCCGGTGGAAGCGACCCCTCGTTCCAGCGCCCGGATTCCATCGAGAATGTAGGGCACCAGGAGCAGGTTCACGATGAATCCGGAGCTGTCCCGTGCCGCGACCGGCTCCTTCCCCAGCCGGCGAACGAACTGGAACAGACTATCAATGGTTTCCTGGCTGGTTCCCACGCTGCGCACTACTTCAACCAGACCCATCAGCGGGACCGGATTGAAGAAGTGAAGACCGGCGAATCGGTCGACTCGTTTGGTGGCCGCCGCCATCGCGGCGATGGTGAGGCTGGATGTATTGGAGGCGAAGATGGTCTTCCCGTCGCAGAGGCCGTCGAGTTCTTTCCAGATCTGGTTCTTGAGTTCCAGGTCTTCGGTGATCGCCTCGATGATCAGATCGCACTGGGCTAATTGAGCCAGATCGGCGTGGAAGCTGAGCCGGGACAGCGCGGTCTCGCGGTCCGCCGTCGCGAGCTTTCCTTTCTCCACCAGCTTGGCGGTCGACTTCTCGATCGACACCCGGCCTTTAACCAGCTGATCGGCTGAGGTGTCACGTACCCGGACCTGACAGCCGGCCTGGGCGGCCACCTGGGCGATACCGCTACCCATGAGGCCGGAGCCGATGACGCCGATGGTTT
>CAZOES010000002.1:16966-114829 GCA_964578865.1 uncultured Gemmatimonadaceae bacterium
GCCACCTGGGCGATACCGCTACCCATGAGGCCGGAGCCGATGACGCCGATGGTTTGGAGCGTCGCCATTGATTTACCTGTGAACGGGGCTGAAAGCTGAGAGCTAATAGCTGATGCCTTGGATCCTTGGCTGCACTTTAGCTCTTAGCTCTTGGCTCTTAGCTGCTACTTCGGCGGTTGAATCGCCTTCCGCACTTCCTCCAATATCGCTCCCACTACTCCGCCGGTCCGCGACGGCAAGGCATGACTGGGCTTCGGTTCGCCCCGTTCGAGATGGTCCAGGGCCCGCTCCAGTCCCAGCCTGGCGCGCTCGGCGAGAGGACCATAGCTGCGAAGGATGGCCCAACCTATCCCGGCTGCAACCGGCAAAGGCGCGGCGGCGAGCCAGATGAACGGACTCAAGACGAACAGCACGGCACCAGCCGCGACTCCAATCGAGCTTACCGCGGCCGCTCCGCCGATCAACCCGCCCCGGCTGGCCTTCAGTTCCGCACCTAAAGCAACGTGGCAGAATCCTGGTTCCAGACCGATCACGGTGGCACTCAAGAGGCCGGCCCGGCTCAGCATGAAGGGCCGGTTTCCCTGGAACACTGCGGAAGACCGGCGGAGGGCGCCCTGCACTCCGCGGAGCGGTTCCCAGGTGATCCGGCCGGGCTGCTGCCGCTGGATGGTGAAGAGTTCGTGGTTATCGAGATAGCGGATCAGTCGCTGCTCGATATCCTCGACATCGCCCCGGATAACTCGCTCGGTCCGAATGGTGCCTGGGCCCACTGCCCGATCGAGGAATCCCGACTGTGCCAGCGGGGCGATCGCGCGGCTGCGCTCTTCCAGCATGGCCTGCTGGAGATAACGCTCCGGAATTCCCACTTCCTTCCCGAGCGAGACTACTTCGTCGGGGGTGAGCCCGTCGGAGATGTCCCGTTCGCCGGTCTGCAGCTCGGTGGCGCGTTGGATGATCCGCTCGATGGCGGTACGATCAATGCGGCCAGGAAGATCAGGCAATTCGTTCCTCGTTCCTCGTCCCTCGTTCGCCGTTCACCTAGTCCAGTCTCTCCAATACCACGGCTTGTCCTTGCCCCCCGCCGATACAAGCCGAGGCGAGGCCGAATTTCCCGCCCCGGCGGCGAAGGGCGTGCATCAGGTGAGCGGTCAGCCGGGCCCCGCTGGCTCCCAGGGGATGTCCGATGGCGATGGCGCCGCCGTCGACATTGGTCTTGCTCCGGTCGAGCCCCAGCTCCTTCTCCACCGCAAGATACTGGGCGCCAAACGCCTCGTTCACTTCGACCAGGTCCATCTGGTTGAGGGTCATGCCGGCTTTGTTCAGCGCCTTTCGCGCTGCGGGCGCAGGACCTATCCCCATGATCTTGGGGTCGACCCCCGCGACGCCCCACGCGACGATCCGCGCCAGCGGCTTGAGACCCCGCGCCTTCGCCGCCGCCCAGCTGCTAACTATCAATGCCGCCGCACCGTCGCAGATGCCGGAGGCATTCCCGGCGGTGACCACACCATCCTTCTTGAAGTAGGGCGGCAGCCTGGCCAGCCCTTCGGCGGTCGAGTCGGGTCGCATATGCTCATCTACACCCCACGGCTCTGCCTGTTTGGTCTTCCGGTTTACGATCGGCACCGGAATCACCTCATCCTTGAACCCACCCGCCGCCCACGAGTCTCGGGCGCGCTGCTGGGTTTGCAAGGCGTAGGCGTCGACTTCCTGTCGCGAGATCTGGTAGTCGATCGCCAGGTTCTCCGCCGTCTCGGCCATGGAGAGTCCACATTGGCTGTCTCGCAACGCTTCCCACAGGGTGTCTTCCAGGGGCGTCGCCGGGCCCAACCGCAAACCCCAGCGGGCCCCCCGCACAACGTGGGGCGCCTGGCTCATCGATTCGGTGCCGCCCGCCAGTACAATCTGAGAATCGCCCAGCAGAATCTGTTGGGCCGCCTGGACAATTGCCTCGAATCCCGAGCCGCAGAGCCGATTCACCGTGACTGCCGGTGTCTCGATCTTGCAGCCGGCCTGAAGCGCGATGTGACGGGAGAGATAAATGGCGTCGGCGCTGGTTTGCAGCGCATTGCCGAACACCGTGTGGTCGATGTCATCCGGCGTGAGGCCGGCGCGCTCGATCGCAGCTTTCGCAGCGAAGGTCCCCAGCTGCGTCGCGGTGAAATCTTTGAGTGTGCCGCCGAAGGATCCGAAGCCGGTCCGGACCCCTGAAACGATGACCACATCCTGCGCCTGCCCCTGGTTTGGCATTGGGGCTCCCTATATAAGGAAAGAGACGTTGGGGCAGGAAATATGGCCCAGTAGGAGAGTCTAGTAGTAGCCCAACCCCAGAGAGATCAGCTCGGCTCCGACTTTGTGAGTGCCCTCGCCCCGGTTGCCGACCAGGTAGTGGTTCCACCGCAGCGTGAAGGACCAGCCGTTCCCCTTCAGGTTCCGCCGGAGGTTCCGGGAGGCATAGAGCCCGGGTGCGATCAACGTGGGGGTCTGGCTGACCTTGCTGACCTGCCCGAATCCGGCCCGGAACACGGCGCCGAACTCGGTGTTGGACTTGCCTCGAGGCCGGCCTCCGATAAATCGTACTCTCGGCTCCATGAAAAACCACAGCACGCCCACACTTCCCGGGCGACTCTCCCAGCCGAGCCCGATGGCGCACCCGCTGACATACTGCAGGATGCCGGGGCCGGAACGGGCGGAGAAACATGCCTCGATGTGGCCACCGCCATCATCGCTGTCATCCACCAGCGCGCCCGCGGTATGCAGCCGGTAACCGGTGTGCATGCCGCCGGCGATTTCCGCGCCGACCTCCCAACCCGGCTCCCTGAGAATCTTCTGGCGCCGATGGGAGGCCCGAATATCCCGGTAGACCTTGAGGTTCACCACCGGTCCGCCTTCCAGCAATCGGATCTGATATTCCGCATCGGCCCGGGGATAAATCGAAATCACGGTGACTCCGCTGGCTCCCGGTTGATCTGATTCCTCCCGGGCCGTGAAGATCGGAGGCCCTCCCTTCACCGGATAGATCTCGAGGCTCGCGTTCGGTTCGCTGATGAAGGCCTTGTAGACCTCCCCCTTGAGCAGAATCACTCGAGCGAATTCACCGGGCCCGGTGTAGTCGTGGTTGAGGACCAGCACATCGGCGGTGTCTTCCTGGGCCGCCTGCTGCTGGATCCCGGGCCGAGTGCTGTCCTGCTGGGCGTGGAGGACCACCACGGCGCCGAACAGCAGCGCTGAGAGCGTGACAGGAGTGCGCATAATTGTCAGGGACGGAGTTGCTCCGGGGACGTTACTCGCCCACCGAATGACCACAGTTAATGCAGTGACGCCAGCCGATTTCGAGTTCGGCCTGACATTCGGGGCAGCGGGTGAAGCTCTGATTCTGTCCGCAGTGAGGGCAGAAATTGACGGTGCGGCCGGCCGGTAAATCCCCACCGCAATAACTGCAGCGGGGACCGGAGTCGAGCCGGAGGACCGGCCGTCGATGGGGGTCGGGATCGGCCGTCATCCGGGGTGGAGCCGGCGCGATGGGCGGAACCGGTTCGGCACTGAAGGGCATCCGCCGGGCCGACTCGAGCGGTATCGAAATCGGCGGGGGCGGAGGCGGTGAAGGTGTGACCGGCTCGGCGTACTCTTCCTCTTCCACCGGTGCGTAGGCTTCATCGGGCCCTGGGCCAAGGGCATGAGCCAGCGGCTCCCCACTCAGGACCAGCTCCGCTTGCCGGTTCTCGGCCAATACCCCCAGGTCAGGGTTGGGCATCGAGATCTGGTCGCGGAGAACGGTCAGGACGTCCTCCGAAAGCAGCCGGACAAATCCCCCTTCACCGGAACAAAGCCGGAGGACCAGCATGTCGTAGTCCTCGGCCGAGTCGATTCCCAGGGCCCTTCGGGTGGTGCGGTAGGGAATGACCGAGCCGGTCAGATCGCCGATGGTGATGGGCCGGTGTAGCCGAGCCGGATCGATGGCGATTAGGTTATCAACCAGCCGGCGGAAGAGCCGTTCGAGGTCATTCATTGAACTGGTCAGAGTAGAGCCGGCCTCTCACACTGTCAAGCAAGGAGCGACCATGCGTTCGCTATCCCTCGCCGTCGGCGCGCTCCTGTTCGGCGCGCCGTTGATGGCGCAGGGTACCTGCAGTCCCGGCTCCGGCTCCCATGAGGCAGAGCTGTTCGCCCATTTCTCGGTGCCCCTGGCCTTCAGCTCCTCGCAGGCACCCTGGATCTATCTCCCGGGATCAACCCAGATCGCCATCGAGGGCACCTATCTCCCCGATGCCAACGATCGGATCGCCACGCCGACCAAGTGCCGGCCCGGCAAAGGCCCCGAGAACGTCAATCTGCTGACCGCTTTTCCCCGGCCTCGGGTCGCGTTCGCGCTGGGTGACGGAGTCCTGATGGAAGCCAGCTGGGTGCCCCCGGTCCGGATCAATGGAGTAAAGCCCAACCTCTGGGGTCTGGCGCTCTCCCGGACCGTCCCGCTCAATAACCGGGGTGCAATGTTCAGCGGCCGGGCCCATTTCAGTTTCGGGAGCATCAAGGCTCCCTTCGTCTGCTCCGAAGCAGACACAAAGGATGCGGGCAACCCGGATTGTTTCGGGGGATCGGAATCGGACGACAAGTACAGCCCCAACATCTTCGGAGTAGAGCTGGCCTTTGGATGGGCCTGGGCTCAGGGGAGACTCAGACCCTATGTGGGCTCAGGATATAACATCATCCACCCGCGCTTCCAGGTGAATCGGACTGTCGCGGGCGGGGCCACCGATGATCAGAAAGTCAAAGTCAACCTCAGCCGGTGGACCCTGTTCGGTGGTTTCACCTTCCAGCCCGCCAACAACTTCATGCTCTCGACCGAAGCCTATACGGCACCGAGCGACTTGATCACGGGGAGAGTGAAGGCGTCAGTCCTGTTCGGAGGGCGAAGGCTGAGATGAGGTGAGACGGGAGATGGGAGACGGGAGGCGGGAGACGAACCATCCCTGACTACGGTCTCCCGTCTCCCGTCTCACGGCCCTCCGATAACCTGAATCTCTCCCCGCTCCGCAGCTTCGTTTCCAGCTCAGTGAAGGCCGCATCCGGATCGTAGTCGAGGTACAGCTTCTTTCCCCTCTTGGCTTGCAGCCAGGTGGGGAAGTCCGATTCGACCGCGCCATGTGACGTGATTTGCTCGGTGGCCGCCTTCACCGCCAGGTCGTTGGCGTACTCGTTCTTGGCGTGCCCTTCGTGGCCCCGGACCCAGGTCCATTCGACTTCGTGCCGCCGGGCCGAGTCGACCAGCACCCGCCACAATTCCAGATTCTCGATGGCTCCGCCCTTTCGGGTCCAGCCTCGCGCCATCCAGCCGGGGACCCATTCGCGCATCCCCTTGACCAGATACTGCGAGTCGGAAACCAGCACCACCTTGAGCCGCTTGCCTTTGCCGGCCAGCAGCTGGAGCGCCGCGATGGCACCAGCGAGAGCCATGCGGTTGTTGGTGGTAGCGGGTGCGTGGATGTAGAAGTCGCGCCGCTGAATGGCGCCGCCGGCTCTGGCTTCGATCAGTCCTCCGGCACCACCGGGGTTGGACCCCTCCCGGCCGTTGCCGAGGCAACTCTCGTCAATATGAAGGACGGCGATGGGCAGCTGAGGTGCGGGCACCGGGCGTGGCGGGTTCCATGTGAATCAGGACGGGGATATCGGTGGCCCGCAAGATAGCGGTGGTATGAGAGGGCACCAACCAGCCTTGTTCTTCGCGATGGGCGCCCACGAACAGGGCGTTGGAGCCGAATCGCTTTAACGCGTTCCTGACGGCGCTGTCCAGCTCACCTTCCAGCAGATGCAGTTCGAAATCAAGGGGAGTGATCGAAAGGGCCCCGGAAGCGCGGGCCAGGGCCTGACGGCCTTCGTCGGGAGTTGACCCGACGTGAATCACATCGAGGTGCGCGCCGGTGATTCCGGCAAAGCGGGCCGCGTATGCCAGCGCGCCTTCGCTGGTGGGTCCCCCGCCGTACGCCACCAGCACCCGGTCCATCGGAGTAGGATGCTCGCCGGTCAGGAGAACCGGCCGGGGACAGCGGCGAATCAGCTCGCGGGTATCGGGCCCCAAGGCATCGGCAGCCAGCGGACTCTGAGATCCCCGCACCCCTCGCTTACCCACCACCACCACACCGACCTGCTCGGCCAGCTCTCGCAGAACTTCTACTACTTCACCGGTGCGACTGACTACCTCTACTTCAAGGCCGGCCCGTTGCACCGCACCGGCGCCATCGCGAAGCATCTCCAGTGCGGCGCGGGCTACATCGTTCTCGGTGATCGGTAACGACTCGGCAGCCCATTCCATCCAGCTCAGACCTGCCGGTACTCCCGCCCCGACCGTCTCGGGGCGGAACACATGGGCCAGAAGAATCCGGGCCCGGAATCGCTGGCCGATCTGAATGGCTTGGGAGAGCGCGACTTGCGCCGGCACCGAGCCATCGAGCCCGACGAGAAGCGAGGTGAACATGCTTTGAGGGTGGGGCGTAGTACGAGATACGTCAAGTGCCGGAATACGACGCAGTGCCGAAATGTGTCGTCCCGAGGGCAAAGCCCGAGGGATCTCAAACTCTCAGCCTTTGAGATCCCTCGCTACGCTCGGGACGACAAGTAGCTAAGGTAAGGTCTGGAAATCCTCGAGTTCCTCTAGCACAAATACCATCTCCTCCCCCGTCATCGGAAGCCGTCCCACCAACGCGTCGCGGTTATTGCGGCTGGCCATTCGCACCGCAATCACGACGTACTCGGTGCCGCGCCGGTTCAACGCCACCCGGCGGCCGTTGCGGACCGCGTTTTCCAGCTGATCCAGCCGCTCGGGAGTCCAGCGAAACGGCATCAGGCTTCGACCGTGATCATGCCGGCCGACTCGGCGGTGAGAGTTCCAATTACTGCGCGGGCCGGGGTCTGCTCCCGCTCGAGGGCGGACAAGAGAGAATCGAGCCGGGCGGCCGGCACGGCGAGGAGCAGGCCACCGGAGGTCTGGGCATCGGTCGCGAGCAGTTGGTCGACCTCGCTGACCCCTGGGCCCCAGCGAGTGGAACCAGCCGCTTCGAGATTCCGCTTCGAGCCACCGGGCACCACACCCGACGCTGCCAGCTCACGGGCTCGCGCCAGTAATGGCAGTTTGGCCACCTGAATCCGGGCGCCCAGGTTGCTCTCCCGCACAATGTTGCCGAGGTGACCCAGGAGACCGAAACCGGTCACGTCGGTCGCGGCGCGAATCCCGTTCGCCAGCGCCGCGCGCATGGCCCCTTCGTTCAGCGTGGTCATACTCGCGATCGACTCGGCCAGCTCACTTTCACTCAGGAGGTCCCGTTTCAGGGCGGTCGAGAGGATTCCGGTGCCCAGCGGCTTGGTGAGCACCAGCAGGTCGCCCGCCTGGGCATTGCGATTGGTGAGCAGCTTGTCGGGATGCGCTTCACCGAAGGCAACCAGGCCGACCTGGGGCTCGGGGGAATCGATGGAATGACCACCCACGATAGGGCAGCGGGCTCTAGTGGTTACCTCGGTCATCCCGGACTGCACTTCTCCCAGCAACTCGAGCGGCAGCTTCTCTCGAGGCCACCCCACCAGACTCAGTGCGAATAGCGGCGTCGCTCCCATGGCGTAGAGGTCGCTCAGCGCGTTGGCGGCCGTGATCCGGCCCCAGGTTGCCGCATCGTCCACGATGGGCATGAAGAAATCGACAGTGGCCACAATCGCCCGGTCGTCGCTGAGCCGGTACACTGCCGCGTCGTCACGGGAAGATGCGTCGACCAGGATGCGGGGATCCCCGGCCAGCGGCACCTGATTCAATACCTGGGACAACTCGAGCGATCCGAGTTTGCAGGCACAGCCGGCGCCGTGGGAGAACTTGGTCAGTCGGATGGAAGACACGAGAGGGCGGCGTTACAGGAAACAAGGGATGTTGATGGTCACCAAGTCAACAGGATAGAAGGATTCAAGGATGACTAGTATCCATAGGGATTCTCAATCCTTTGATCCTTGCATCCTGTTGGCTTCATAACGACGTCAGAGGATAAAGCTAAGCACTACCCCCGCTACCATGATCCGCAGTACTGCAATGCCAGTTTCCTTCCATCGATTCGCCATCGAGGACTGACGGAGTCGGTGGGGAATCTCCATCAGCCCCCCCACCACCAGGAACAATAGCCACGCCCCACCGCTACCCAGGCTCCCGAACCACAGTCCCGCGAAGAGGGTGAGTAACAAAGCCTCGGTGACGTCAGGGATCAGGTCCGGCCTTTTGGGCGGGGAAGGATCGGCGGGAGTCTGAGGCGTGAGCCGGCGGGCGGCTTCACTCCAGAGCAGGAACAGCAGTGTGACTGCGCCCCAGCCGAGTGCGATCCGTACGAAAGCCATCGAGCCTAGAAGGTTGCCCGGAGCGAATCGGCCAGGTACAGCTGGCCTCGCACCATCACCCGCTCCACCGACCGGGTGTTTCTGATGTCGGTCAGCGGATTGGAGCGGAGCACCACCAGGTCGGCCAGTTTCCCCGGCGCGATGATGCCGAGCGAGTCGGCCCCCAGGAGCTGCGCCGTATTGCGGGTGGCAGTCTCCAGTGCGTCTTCGGCGGTGAGACCGGCGTTCACCAGCAATTCCAGTTCAGTGTGCAGGCTCCATCCTGGTACCAGCATCTGATTGGTTGCATCGGTGCCCGCTACGATCCGGCCACCCGCCGCCCGGAACTCCCGGATGAACAGGTCCTGATTGGGTCTTGAAGCGCGGAAGGCGGCGAACTGAGCGTCGTCCCACCCGGCTCTGACCTTCAGGTCAGGCAGATTCCATTTGGTCATCTGGGAATCGGGAACCGACTTGAGGTCATCGGCGCCCAGCATGGCCGGATCATCCAGCCGGCTGTAGGTCTCGTGCAGAACCAGGGTGGGAACCATGGTCACCCGGCTCTCAGCCAACGACACCGCCACGTGATGCAGGCTGGCCGAATCGAGCTTGACCCAGCTTCGTTCGAAGTAGTTCCACCCGGCAAAGAAGCTCTTGCGATGCTCCGCGTAGAACTTATCGGCATCCTTGCCGCTGGCAGCCTCGGGGACACCGCTCATGTGCTCGATGGCGGTGACACCCAGCTTTGCCGCGGTGAGCGCATCGGTGAGGCCAAGGTGGGAGGTGATCTTGAGGTTGAAGGTGTTGGCCTCGTCGATCAGCGGCTTGAGCAGGTCGGGGGTGATGCGGGTGTAGGTCTTGATGTAGTCGACGCCGGCCACTGCACGCGCATCCACTGCGCGGCGGGCCTGGTCACCATTTCTGATCCCGGTGGCATCGCTGTAGGTGGGGGGGATTCCGTCGATCATGGCGCCGGCGCTGTAGATCCGGGGCGCGACTTCTCCGCCCAGGCTCACCTCTTCCTTGAGGGCCAGAATCGAGTCGCTCTGGCCATGCAGATCCCGCACGCTGGTCACCCCCGCCGCGACGTACCGGCCCAGGGCCCACCGCTCGGTATGCGCGTGCCCGTCGATCAGCCCGGGGATGATCCAGCGCCCGGTAACATCGACCTCGACCGCGCTCTTGGGGATCTCGAATCCCTCCCGGGGCGCGACCGTTTCGATTCGCCCCTGATAAACCACCACCACCGCATCGCGCAGCACCGCATCACCGGCACCACTGATGATGTTCCCGCCGACCAAGGCGATACGATCTTTGTGTTTGGGGGCGCAGGCTGAAATGAGAAGGGCCACCAGAAGAGGTATCCCTGTGGTGGCAGATACAAGCGATCGACTGCGTCGGGGGGTACGCTGCGAGGGCAATGCCACGATGGCTCCAGGAGGATTGCTTCAAAGGTCACCCGCGCCGTTCGCCAACGCAAGATGAGCCGGTTACTGCCCCTTCATGTAACCCCGCGACCGGGCTACAGTTGGGGCCATGGGCTTTCTCGACTGGATTCGTCGCGGACCAGCACAACCGCTGATTCTCGTGAGTAACCGCGAGCCATTCGTGCACCACCGGTGCAACGATGGAACGCTGCGAATCGATGCACCGACCGGTGGACTGACTTCCGCACTGCAGCCGGTGATGGCCGCTGCGGGTGGAACCTGGGTGGCCTGGGGCAGCGGCAATGCCGATTTCGATGTGACTGACGCGGGAGACTCAGTCGCGGTTCCGCCGGACCGCCCCTCCTATCGTCTCCGCCGGCTGCGCCTCTCGGCGGCCGAAGTGCAGGGCTATTACGTCGAGACGGCCAATCGCGCTCTCTGGCCCCTCTGCCATTCCCAACTCACCCGTTTCGTGTACGACGCGGCCGACTGGCTCTGTTATCGCCAGGTAAATGAGCGTTTCGCCGCCGCGGTGATCGGAGAAGCAGCCGGCCGTCCTTCCACCTGCTGGGTTCAGGATTATCACCTGAGCCTGGTTCCCGGCATGTTGCGCAAAGTGCGCAACCTCTTCGTGCATCAGTTCTGGCACATCCCGTGGCCGTCACCTGACATTCTTCGGGTCCTCCCCCAGGCCCGGGCGCTGATCCAGGGCCTGCTGGGCAATCATCTGCTGGGCTTCCAGACCAGCGGGGATGCCCGGAATTTTCTCGCCGGGGTGCGGCGCTTCGTAAAGGAGGCGGTGGTGGAACAGACCCGAGGACTGGTCCGCTACAAAGGCCGGCGCACCGTGGTCCGCACCTTCCCGATTTCGATCGATGTCACCTCCTTCGAGGAATCGTCACGCCAGCCGGAAACCGCTGTGGTTGCCCGCCGAGTGAGGCGCGAGGCGCTGCCCCGGGAGGGACAACTGCTGCTCGGCGTCGACCGGGTGGACTACACCAAAGGCATACCCCGGCGCTTCCTGGCCATTGCCCGGTTGCTGGAGGATCACCCGGAGCTGATCGGCAAGGTCACGCTGGTACAGGTCGCGGTCCCCAGCCGGAGTGATGTTCCCGAGTACATCGCTTACGAGCAGGAAGTTCTGGCTCTGGCGGCGGAGCTCAACGAGCGGTTCGGCCGAACCGACTGGATGCCGATCCGGCTGGTGCGTGAATCGGTCGACCAGTCTCATCTCGCTGCTTACTATCGCGCCGCCGATGTGTGCATCGTTTCGCCGCTGCAGGATGGAATGAATCTGGTCGCCAAGGAGTTCGTGGCCTGCCAGGAGGGAAGGTTCGGGGTCCTGGTGCTTTCCCGTTTCGCCGGGGCCGCGCGGGAGATGCGGGAGGCACTGCTGGTAAATCCCTACGATGTAGGGGCCACCGCCGAGACCCTGCTCCGTGCCATTCATCTTCCGGTGGCTGAGCGGGAGCGCCGGCTCAAGGCGCTCCGCCGACGCCTCAGCCGTAACACCATTCAGGACTGGATGGACGACATCTTTGCCGAAGTAGCCACTCTTCGGCGCGAGGCATGACCAGCTTTCTCGGCCGCGGTCCAGCGGCCCGTGCCGCGATGGACAAACTGGCCCGGGCCAGGCGACCCCTTCTCTTTCTGGATCTCGATGGCACCCTTGCGCCCATCGTTCAGAAACCTCGCCGGGCCCGGATACCGGCGGCGACGGCGAAGACCATGCAGCGGCTTCGTGGGCTCGGTGTGAGGATCGTGATGGTGTCGGGGCGCTCCGTGGCCGGGGTTCTGGAAGTCGCGCACACCCCGGTCGACGCCATTCTGGGCGACCACGGCGCCCGCCTCTACGAACATGGAAAAGTCAGAGCCTGGCTGCCGGCGAGTCATGAGCAGTTCAAACGTGCCGCCGACCGGCTGGAAGGATTGCTGTTCGGCACCCGGGGAGTACGCTTCCAGCGCAAGGAGCGATCACTGGCCATTCACCTGCTGCTGCCTCGCCGGCTGGGGGACCGCACCGCTCACCGGATTGCCGCATTGCTCAAAGCCGAAGGACTCCGGGTGCTCTATGGCCACCGGATCCTCGATGCCCAGCTTCCCGGAGTAGACAAGGGACGAGCGGTGCTCCGCTGGCTCCGCCGGCATAACCGGCCCGATGCGGTGCTCTACGCCGGCGACGATACCACCGACGAAGATGCGCTGCTGGCACTCAAGGGGCGCGCGATCACGGTGGCCGTGGGCCCTCGCCCACGCTACGCCGAGTTCCGCACCGCTGGACCCAGAACCTTTGCCTCCTGGCTGGCCCGGTTGGCTGATGCTCGAGCCAGGATTCAGAGGGCCCACTGATCGCTCCCCCGATCGGGGATTGCAGTGGTTTGAAGCGGGTGACCCGGCACCAAGCTGGAAAACAAAACGAGCGCTCCAGGGAGCGCTCGTTTCCGGCGAGGGACCAGGGCCTTACCGTTTCTTTTTCTTTTTGCCGCCCTTTTTCTTGCCACCCTTCTTGGCGGCTTTCTTGGCCGGCTTCCTGGCTTTCTTGGCGGCTTTCTTCTTGGCGGCTTTCTTGGCCGGCTTCTTGGCGGCCTTCTTCTTGGCCGCTTTCTTGGCCGGTTTCTTCTTGGCCGCCTTCTTCTTCGGCTTAGCCGCCGGCTTGGAAGGCTTGGGGGTCGCCGGTGCGGCCGCAGGCGTCTCCGACATTGGCGCAGGAGCGGGCGGCTCGAACGGGGTAGGTGCAGGGTCCATCCATCCGGAATCCGTCCAGCTCATTTCCATATCGTCGTGCAGCTCGGCCATGGGCTTCCTCCAGAGACTGCCGCGGCGAGACACCCGCCGCCGGTGCACGGGCGCGCGCCCGTCACGAGAACAATTGCAACGGAGCAAAGATGCACTTCTTCCGCTCTTGTGCAAGGCATCGCTGCGTCATCAATTCGTGGTCGTAGATCACTGCTTCCCGGACCACAGGTAATGCGTCGTCCAGCCCATCCTGACCCCGGTTCCGCCTCAACTGCGAGCCTGTAGATGTCTCGTAAATTATTGCCCCGTAACACCTTGCTTGTTGTCGGCGGTCTCATCACCGGTATCGGGGCTGTTCCCATCAGCGGGCAATCGAGCGAGGTCCGGCTTCAACCGGTCTCACCGGTTCAACTTGGCGTTGAGCTCTCGGGAGCGGCTCGCACCGGTGCTTATGTGAGCGCTGTTGGTCGCCGAGCCATCGCAATGGGAACCGAGCGCGGTGACTTCGAAGTCTGGACCTGGCCTCTCAAGCTGGTACACCAGTTTGATCTTCGATTCCTTACCCCGCTGTTCAGCGAACCGGTGGCCGGTCGGAGCGTTGCCCGCCAGGTGGAGGTGACCCCGGTTGGCCCGGTCATCACCTACAGTCACCCGGCCTTCACCGTTCGCCAGCGGGTTTTTGCCCCGGTGGATCTGCCCGCAGTGGTGATGCTCCTGGACGTGGATGCGGTGCGGCCGATCGAGATCCTGGCCGAGTTTGTCTCCGACCTGCAGCTGGCTTGGCCGGGAGCCATCGGCGGCCAGTACATCTTCTGGGATGAGACCGAGAAGGCGTTCATCCTTTCTGAAAGCCAGCGCAAGGTGAATGGGATGGTTGGCAGCCCGTTCACTGTCACGGCCACCAATCAGCCGGCCCATGACGTTCCCAATGCGCCCAGTCAGTTGCGGATCAGGGTGGGCGACAGCGTTGCCCTGGCGATGCCCCGACCCGGTGAGCCGGCCGGCCGACTGACCCCGATCCACATCCGGGGCATCCCGATTGTCATTGTGGGAGCCACCGCATCGCGAGACAGCGTGAAGGCCATCTACCGCCGGGTACTGGCCGAGATTCCTCAGCTGTACCAGGCCAGGGTTGCCCACGCCAGGGATGTGCTGGAGCGCGCGATCAGGGTGGAGTCGCCTGATCAACCATTCAACAATGCCATGAGCTGGGCCGCGCTGAATCTCGACGAGGCCTTGGCCTGCAATCCTGATCTGGGTTGTGGGGTGGTGGCCGGCTATGGACCCAGCGAGCCGCGGGGTGCCCGCCCTGGTTTTGCCTGGTACTTCGGCGGGGATGCCGCGGTGAACTCACTCGGCATGGACGCGACCGGACAGTTCGAGCAGGCTCGCCAGGCTCTCGAGTTCTTCGCCAGGTTCCAGTCGGCAGACGGAAAAATTCCCCACGAGATCTCCCAGAGTGCCGGACGGATCCGATGGTTCGAGGATTTTCCCTACGCCTTCTATCACGCCGACACCACGCCATACTGGATCATGGCCTGGGGTGATTACTGGAAAGCCTCGGGTGACATCGAATCGATCCGGCGGATGTGGCCCGCGCTCCAGAAGGCCTATCAGTGGTGCAAAGGCACGGTTGATCCGGTCACCGGTCTCATGCTCAACTCCAAAGGCGGACTCGGCGCGGTGGAGGTGGGAGATCTTGGGGTGGGGGTGCAGTCCGATATCTATTTGAGCGCCGTCTGGATCGAGGCGCTGGATCGGATGGCCCGCATGGCCGATGGGCTACGTGCTGCACCGGTAGGGAAGCCGGGCGGAAAGCCGGCGGCCAGGCCGGATCCCCTCGTTGCCGAGGCGCGCAGCCTGCGGGAGAAGGCCCTGGCCTCGCTGAGAGACAAGTTCTGGCTGCCGGAGCAGGGGATGTACGCCTTTGCTCTGCTCGAGGGCGGCACGGTTCGGTCCGATCTCACGGTCTGGCCGGCCACGGCAATGAGCTTCGGTCTGTTCGACGAGACCAGGGGGACCCAGACCGCCAGCGCTCAGGCGGGCGCCGCCCTCTTCACCGATTGGGGCGCTCGGTCCCTGGGATCTACCAGTCAGTTATTCGATCCACTGCACTACAACAACGGCACGGTGTGGCCCTTCGTGACCGGCTTTGCCGCATTGGCCCAATATCGGTATCACAATCCGGTAGCCGGATTTCAGGGGCTGATGGCGCTGGTGCGGAGTGGCTCGATCGACGGGTTGGGCCGCAATCCCGAGGTGTTCGCGGGTATGCAGAACGAGCCGTTGGAGACCGCAGTACCTCAACAGTTCTTCGGAACCTCATTTCTACCGACGGTCTTTGTGCGCGGCCTGCTGGGGTGGGAGCCCGATGCGCCCAGGAATACGGTACGCCTGGCTCCTCAGCTTCCCGCCGAGTGGGACACCCTCACGGTTTCGAATCTGGCGATGGGCGACCGGCGCTATCAGATCGGACTGAGAAAGACACCTCGAGAGTTGCGTCTCTCGATCCGGAGGACTGCGGGGGACAAAGCTGCGGTCGACACCCTGCTCTTGCCCTCGGGTACGGTTCTCCTCCGGGGTGAGCCGGCTCAAGCGACCATTCCCAACCCTGCGGGGTACGAGGTGATCCTGCCTCCCTATCACCCGGTTCGGGGCGGACGGTCCACCGGCCTGCGGATGGTGGGAACCCGTCGGGTCGGAGACACGATTGTCGTTCTACTGGATGGGCCGGCCGGTCTTTCGACCGCGATTCGGGTGCGGCGCGATGCCGAACGGGAAATCCCGGTGAAGTTCCCCGATGTGGGTGACTCGATCGATGGCTATTCTCGCGCCGAAGTACAGATTGTTCCCTGAATACTCGAATAGAGAAGCGCTATGACCGTGATCTTTCTGGCCAGCCCCGAGCAGTTGGCCATGGACGACTTTATTCAGCAGGATGACCCGCCGAAAGATCCCAATACCGGCGAGGAAGTCTCCCTGCTCACCAACTTCGAATGGGATTGGCCCGCGGGAAAGAAGCCGGTCAAGGTGGGGACCATGCTGGCCTTCCCTGATATGACGCTGATGATCAACCCCGATTGCGCCATCTGGAAGGAGTCCAAGGCGCTGACGGACGACAAGGTGGCGGAAGAGGTCCTCTCCCATGAGCAAGTCCACTACGACATCGCCCGGGCGATTGGCCGGGTAGTCGCCAGGAAACTGGAGGCACTCCGGGCCAAGACGGTGGCCGATCTGGACAATGCCGCCGATGCCTTACTGCACTATCACTTCCGGAGACGGGGCCCGCTGATCCATAAGACCTACGACAAGGAAACCGAGCACGGGAAGGTCAAGGACAATCAGGCTATCTGGAAACAGGCGATCAAGACAACTCTGGCCAACAAGAACGCGCTCCAGATCAGAGGCTGGTGGTTGTAGCTTTCACCGCTCCGATTCCCGGCTGGAGCATTCATGCTGTGCCTCCTCGCGAGCCTGCTGGCTCTCGGCGGTTCACCCTCGGTTGCCCCGGCTGACTCGCTTTACCAGTATACCACGACCAGGAGTTTTCTCCGGATGAAGGACGGCACCCGCCTGGCCGTCACCTGGTGGAAGCCGACTCCCAAGGTTGCCGACGAGAAGTTCCCCGCGCTGCTGGAATACCTCCCCTATCGCAAGGAAGACTCGTTCTACGCGCGGGATTTCCCGCTGTACGACTACTTCGTGCGGCGCGGGTTCCTCATGGCCAAGGTCGATATCAGGGGGACCGGCGGATCGGATGGGCCGCTGCCGGCGCGAGAGTACTCCGAACCGGAACTGGACGACGCGGTGGAGATTATCGCTCAGCTGGCGAGGCAACCGCTATCCAATGGGAATGTGGGGATGTGGGGCATCTCCTGGGGCGGCTTCAACGCCATCCAGATGGCCATGCGGCAGCCCCCCGGGCTGAAGGCAATCATCGCACTGCATGCCACCGACGATCTCTTCCACGATGACGTGCGCTACATCGACGGAGGACTGCACATCGATCTCTACACCCTGGAGATCGATCACGAAAACGCCCTCCCCCGCACGCCCGACTATGCCATCGACTCGGCCTACTTCAAGAACCGGTTCGAGGCTTATCCCTGGGTTCTGACCTATCTCAAGCAGCAGGCCGACGGACCGTTCTGGAGGAAGAACGGGCTGCGCTACAATACCGATCGGCTGAAGATTCCCGCCTACCTGATTGGCGGACTGCTCGATGGGTACCGGGACATGCCGCTCCGAGCCCTGGAGTATCTCAAGGGTCCGGTGAAGGTCGAGATCGGCCCGTGGAACCACAGCTGGCCGGACGACGGGACGCCCGGGCCTAACTATGAGTGGCGCAGCCGCGCGGTCCGCTGGTGGAATCAGTGGTTGAGAGGACAGGACAGCGGACTAATGGAGGAACCGAGGCTGCTGGTATTTCAGCGGGAAGGACATCCTCCCAATCGCAATCTCGAGATGACGCCGGGAAGCTGGCGATTCGAGGACTGGCCGGTGAAGGGGAGCCGGCGTGAATCCCTGTTTCCGTCGCCCGCCGGCCTGGTACCGAGTGACAGTGGAGCTCGCCCGAGTGAAGTGAGTCTGGCATACCGGCCTGGCTCCGGTACCACCGTGGGCGATTGGTGGGGTGAGCCCTCGGCCGACCTGCGGACCGACGATGCCGAGAGTCTGGTGTTCGACGGTCAACCGCTCGACTCGGCGATGACAATTCTGGGATTCCCCCGGGTACGAGTCCGGGCTGTTGCCGGAGCGGAGCTGCTCAACTGGACCGCGCGCCTGGAAGATGTGGCCCCCGATGGAGCAGTTTCACTGGTGGCAGGCGCGGTACTCAACGGAACCCAATACCGCTCGACCACCCGGCCCGAGCGTCTCAAACCAGGCCAGGTCTACGACTTCGACTGGAATCTCCACTTCACCACCTGGAGCTTCCGCCCCGGACATCGTATCCGGTTGGCGCTATCGAACGCCCAATTCCCCATGATCTGGCCAACTCCCTATCCGATGACGACCCGGGTCTCGCTTGGTTCGGCCGCGACGTCGCTGGAGTTGCCGGTGGTTCCGGCGCAAAGCGCCTACCCCAGTCCGACCTTGCCCACCCCGGAACCGCGCAGCCGCCGCCCCGATGTGAGGGACTACCCTTCCGAGGGCGCCGTTGAGCGGATCACTCGCGATCAGCTGACGGGGACTACCGAGATGCTGTTCGGTAACTCGGCTTCCTGGACCATCGGCAAGGTTCGCTATGACTATCAGGAGCGGCAAAGTTACCGGACGAACGATGAGGACCCAGCACGCACGGGGTTTCTGGGAGTGGAGTTCCACCGGATCCGGCCACCCGGGCGAGACCTGCGGCTCACCACCACTATCGATATCCAGTCCGATTCCACTGCCTTCAACGTGGTGGTGACCCGAGTGCTCCGAAGCGGCGGCAAGGAGGTTGGCCGAAAGGTGTGGAAAGAGGCCGTAGCGAGGCTGTGGCACTGATGGAAACGCTGGAAGGTTGCCCCCGATGCTGGCCGGCGGAGGCCGAGGCGGCCTGGGAATGCCGGAAGTCGCTGGCAAGGGTGAATGAGCTGATTGACGAGAGTCATTTCATGGTCGCGCTGCTTGCGTGTCCTGAATGCTCTCAGCACTTCATCTCCGTGTTTGTCGAAGATGTCGACTGGGTCGATGGCGACGACCCGCAGTACTGGAGTGTGATGCCGGTGAGAATGTCTGAATCCACCAGCCTGGTGATCGAAAGTCCCGGTCTGATGCTGGCTTCACTCGCGCGGCTCAGCTCGACTCGCCGTTGTCTCCACCGGGATTGCCCCAAGGGCACACCCTGCCGCATCAGTTGGAGGGAGGGGTTGCGGCTGGAGTAGATGCATCCGTTTCTGTTCTGGGTTCGGTCGCGAAGTACCCGGAACCACGGCTTCAACCCGAAGCACCGGTCGGGCTATTCGTGACTCCGCAGTAAGGCCGTGACCCCGGTCCTTCGGGTGATGGAAGACACACCCTCGCACCCCGCCGATCCTCTGGCGTCTTCTGCCGGGGGGGCTGATACCGGCCCTCGGTCTATGATGTTAAATCGTTGATTATGAACAACTTGGGCGTGTGGGCGTCGTGGTCTAGGGCTTGCTTCCGGTGACTGGTATCACCGGAGAGTCCAAAGATGATGACCCGCATGCGTTTCGCCCTCGCGGCGCTGGCACTTCTGTCGGCCTCGCGGCTGGCGGCCCAGAACGTCACCGAACTCTATGTCACGCCCGACACCATCCGGCTCGAGGCCGGCCAGCGTCAGGGGCTGACGGTGCAGGCCTTCGACGAGTCGGGCAATGCCATCCTCGCAATCAAGTTCCAGATCAAAGACACCACCATCGCCAAGGTGGCGGCCAACGGTACCGTGAGTGCCGGCCGTCGGGGCCGGACCACGCTCGCGGTTCAAGCCGGGCAGAAGAGTCACTCGGTGCTGATCCTGGTAGCCGGTCCGGCCGCTGCCCCGGTGGCCACTGCCTCGGCTCCGGTACCGACCCAGGTGGCGAGTGCCAGCAGCCAGACGGTCAGTGCGGGAATGTCTCCACCGCCGGTGTCCGATATCGTCAAGCTGGTGGCTGAGCCCGCCAGCCTCACGCTGCTCCCAACCGAGAAATCTTCCATCCGGATCACCGCGCTCCGGGCCGACGGGAGTACGGTCGCTTCACCCGAGTTGATCTGGCGTTCGCTTCAGCCCGGTATCGCTACCCTTACCGACTCGGCCGGCACTGTCGCCGGTATTGCCAGCGGTACCGCGGTGATCCAGGTGATCGCCTCCAGCGGTGCCACCGTCAGCGTGCCGATCTCGGTGGCCCTGACCCAGTTTGCCCTCAGCAGCGACAACCTGCTGCTCTCTCCCGGTGAGGCCGACACCCTTCGCGCCACCGTGCCGGCGCTGGCCAATCGTCCGCTCGCCGCCTCCAATTTTCAGTGGAGCGCCGAGGATCCGGCGGTGCTGGAGGTGACCGAAGGCGGAATCATTCGGGCCATTGCGCCCGGTCGCACCGATGTTGTGGTTCGGGGCTTCCTGCAGGAGCGGCGAATTCCGGTGATCGTGCACCGGCACGTGTCCCACTTCGTGGTGGCACCCAGAATCACCGAGCGGGTCCGGATCCCGGTGCAGACTACCCGGGAGTTCACCCTGATTCCCCAGACCGCGGACTCGGTGCCGATCGAAGGTGTGCCGATCTCCTGGAGCGTCTCGGACACCGCGGTGGCCGGCTTCGATCCCGCGACCGGCATCCTCACGGCCAAACGTCCGGGAACTACGGCGCTCACCTTTGCAGCCCGGGGATTCGTCCCCAAAGGCTGGACCATCGAAGTAATTCCCGGTGCGATCGCGCTCTCCAAGACCCGGTTGGCCATGCGCCCGGGCGAGAAGGTTCCCCTCAGCGCCAGTTTCGTCGACGATCAGGGCAAGGCGATCGGTATCGCCACCGGACTCGAGTGGATCACCAACAATTCCGCCGTGGCCCGAGTCACGCCCGACGGCAGCGTCGAAGCGCTCACGCCCGGGCGAGCCACCATCTCGGCCCAGCCGAGGGGGGGCCAGCCGGTGAGCGCCATGGTCATGGTGACCGGTGATCTGCTGGTCTCTTCCACCCGGGGCGGGAAATACGGCATCTACACTCTGGTGAGCGGGGCGCCGGAAACCTTCCTGCCGGTAGTGGCCGACAGCTTCGCCAACAGTGTGGACGGGGTGTATTCACCCGACCGCACCCGCATGCTGTTCAGTTCAGACCGGTTTGGCAGCAACAACTTCGACATCTTCGTAGCCGATGCCGATGGCAAGAACCCGGTGCGGCTCACCACCGATCCGGCGGTCGACCAGCAGCCGGTGTGGACTCCCGACGGGGCCCACGTAGTGTTCGTCTCGGGACGAAGCGGTGTCCGTCAGCTCTACGTGATGAACATCGACGGCACCGAAGTCCGCCAGCTCAGCAGCGTGACCGGCGGAGCCGAACAGCCGGCGGTTTCGCCAGACGGCCAGCGGGTGGCCTTCACCGGCTATCCCGGCGCCAGGGACGGCCAGACCGAGATCTTCGCGATGCCTTACGATGGTGGTCAGGCGGTCCCGGTGACCACCAGCAAGGATCGCCGGGAAGATCGGCCCTTCTTCTTTGCCAATGGTGACATTGGCTGGGTGGAGCAGCGCAAGGACAAGAACGAACCGGATCGGGTGGTCCGTCAGGGCGGCGCGACGGTTCCGGCGGTGTTGAGCAGCGATCTCTCGGTGCAGGATGTGGCGCTTTCCCGCGACGGGGCCCGGATCGCCTGGGTCGCGACTCGTCCTTCCGAACGCAATCGCAACACCCTCGAGTTTACATTCCAGTGGCGCACCCTTGCGAGCGGCGCTGAAACCAGCGTCCGGTTACTCCCGGGAGAACGGATCACCAGCCCCGCCTTTTGAGAGCGCTGACCCTCACTGCCACCGGCAGCCTCGATCATCTTCGCGTTCAAGACCTGCCGGTGCCTCCGCTGGAGGCACCGGATCAGGTTCGAGTCCGAATCCATTCCGCCGCACTCAATCGTCTCGACCTCTGGGTGATCGATGGCATCCCGGGGGTGGAGTACCGCTTTCCCCGGATTGTCGGTTCCGACGGGGCCGGGATCGTTGATGAGATTGGCTCGGAGGTCGAGGGTTTTCGTCGGGGCGACCGGGTAATGATCAACCCGGGCATTTCCTGCGGGCAATGCGAATGGTGTCTGGCCGGGGAGCAGCCGCTCTGTCCCAGTTTCCAGGTTCTGGGCGAGCACCGCGACGGCACCCTGGCCGAGTTTGTGGTGGTGCCTCAGCGGAACCTGGCCCGGGTTCCCCAAGGAATGTCGTGGGCCCAGGCGGCGGCTTTTCCCCTGGCGACACTGACCGCGTGGCGGATGCTCACCACCAGAGCCGGACTCAAGCCGGGAGAGAAAATCCTGATCTGGGGAATCGGCGGTGGCGTAGCCCTCGCGTCACTTGCGATCGCCCGGCATCTTGGGGCCAGTCCGATTGTCACCAGCTCATCACCGGCCAAACTGGACCGGGCCAGGGAACTGGGGGCCGAGATCGGAATCAATCACGCGACCCAGAATGTGGCCCAGGAGATCCGCGCCCTCACCGGCAAACGGGGCGTGAACGTGGTGGTGGACACGGTGGGCGAGAAGACCTGGGAGCAATCGCTGCGTTGTCTCGGCCGCCTCGGCCGGCTGGTCACCTGCGGCGGAACTACCGGCCCGATGGTCACCACCGACGTTCGCAAGTTGTTCTGGTATCAATGGTCGATTCTCGGTTCGACCATGGGTACCGACCAGGAGTTCGGTCAGATCGTCGAGCTGGCGGGTCAGGGAAAGTTGTGGCCTCAGCTCGACGCGGTGTTTCCCTTCGCGCAATCAGGGACCGCTTTCGAGCGGCTCAAGAGCGGTGAGCAGCTGGGCAAGGTCGTCATCGAGGTGACTCAATGAGAGAATTGTGGGATCGGCTGCTGATCGGCTGGGGTGAACTGCTGGAGGTATTGCCCGGCCTGATCGCCGCGGCGGTCATCATGCTGGCGGGATATTTTCTGGCCCGGTCGCTCCAGCGCTGGACCGACAAGACCCTCGAGAAACTTCACTTCAAGCGGCTGGCCGATGCCGGCGGTCTCACGGAAGCGGCAGGCCGGGTGCGGATGGATCCGGTGCGGGCGGTGGGCAAGCTGGTCTTCTGGCTCACCATGCTGGTGGCGGTGCTGCTGGCCAGTTCAGCCCTCGGCCTGGAGAACGTGCGCGAGATGTTCGGCCGGATGCTGAGCTTCATCCCTACGCTGATCTCCGCCACCGTCATCATCATCCTCGGTATGATTGTCGGAGAGTTCGTCCGGGCTCTCATCGTCGCTTCGGCCGGAGTCGTGGAGGGTGTCAATACCGTTGCCAAGATCATCAAAGGCGTCATGGTGATGATCGCGGTGTTCATGGCGTTACAGCAGGTGGGTGTGAGCGAGGAGATCGTTACCTCCGCTTTTACTCTGATCCTCGGATCGATCGCGCTGGCGGCGGGGCTCGCGTTCGGGCTGGGCAACCGGGACCTGGCCGGGGACATCACCAGGAAGTGGTACGAAGAGGGCCAGCGGCGGAATCGCCGGAAGACCGATCCGCCGGAACCGCTCCCTGGCGATTCTTACCCTGACCGGAGGGATAAACCGGACGACGCTGCCAGGTAGGGATTCAGGGCCGAGCTGAGTCCACCGTTACGCTGTCTCCCACCGTGAATCGCATCAGGTCTTCTCCCAGCACCAACGGCCCCCTGTAGCCGGCGCGGGTCAGGGGCAGCAACTCCGAGGCTGGCATCCCCGGGCGCAGAACGATGTGGGAGTACGCTGCCAGCTTCGGCCGGGTACGGCTGAAGACCTCGGCTGCCTGGATCGGAGTAGTGTGGTGGGCCAGTACGCTTCGGCTCAGCGGGCTTGCGGCGTACTCCTGCGGGGTGGCCGCGGCGACTTCATGCACCAGGAGATCGACCCCCTGAGCGTGAGCGATCAGGTTGGTGGAGGGGCGGGTGTCGCCGGACAGCACTACCGAATGGCCCCGATAGTCGATCCGATAGCCGAGGGCGGGCCGGATTGGGGCGTGGTCAACATCGAAGGCGGTGACCTTGACTCCGGCGCTGTCGAACACAGTGCCTTCGGCGATCTCGATCGCTTCGAGGGCGCTTCCGCTGGTTGGGGCTTTATCGTCCGATATCCGGATCTGTTGGTCGAAGGCGAATGCAGCTTGCAGGTGAGCCGCCAGATCCCTGGTGCCGGCCGGTCCCCAGACCCGGAGCGGATTGGTCCGCCTGGCTACCAGCCACCCGGTGAGCCACAGATCGGGGAGCCCGACCACATGATCGGAGTGAAGGTGGGTGAGAAACACGCCAGTGACCTGTTCGAAGCCGACCCCTATCTGGGCCAGACGCTGAGTGGCGCCGCGACCGGCATCGAACACGAATTTGATCGGGCCGGCTTCGACCAGAGTACTTGGCCCAAACCGATCAATGGCCGGTTTAGGAGTTCCGGTTCCCAGCAGGGTGACCCGGAAATCGGGGGTCTGAGCGGCGAGAAGCTGAACCATCCCAGCGGCAAGCGCTGGCAATACTACCCGGACGATTCGCCCCATCAGCCCTCCAGCGTGGTCTGACTACTTGATCACATATCTGGCGATTTTCTGCTGGTCCTCACCCAGGCGCATAATCAAATAGATCCGACCGTTCGAACCGAATCCCGCCAGAGAACTATTGCGGGGCAGCTGTACCGTTCGGATCTGCTTCCCATCCCGTCCCACCACATCCCATACCGGGATCGAATCGCCCCATGGCCGGGAGCGCTGCAGCCAGACCTCTCCAGCCGGACTGGTCTGGCCGGCGGCAAAGGGAGGCTTCACATCGGCAAAGGGGTAGGAGAGTTCGATGCCGGCGGGTGCGCCCATCTGGGCCATCTGCACCCGAAGTTTGTCGAGAAAGGCGTCCTTCTCCACCTGGGGTACCGCGATCTTCTCGAACGGTCGCGCCGGCCCCCGAGTCCATTTCCCGTCAGGGGCCAGCCAGTCCACGGCGTTGTTGGAGGCCCGGGCCACCCAGAGTGAGCCGTCGGGCAGGACTCCGAAGAGATCACGGCCGGAGAAGATGGTCGACACGATCTTCTGCTGGACTCCGAACTGTCCTCGGCCCCACACCGGCAGCTTGAGATGGGCGATGGTGTCGGCCAGGGTGTCGGTGGCGTGGACCCGGAGAATCGGCAGGCTGTCGAAGTCGAGCTCCTGGCCCGGCTCCAGGCCGCCTAACACAGAGCGGATATCTTCCTTGTAGCCGTTGTGCTTGGCGTCGTAGGCCAGCGGCTGGTTGTAGCCGCCCACTCCGGCCCCCCGCATGGTGGTGATGAATTCGCCCTTTTCATTCCACAGGGTGGTCCGCTGAGCTCCGAAGTCCACCAGCCCCACGGTATCGCCTCCGAAATGCAGCACGAAGCCGGGCAGCCGGTGCCTGCCCGGGGCGGGATCACCGGGCTTGATGGTGTCGCTGTGTTCGCCGATCGAAATGGTTTCGCCGCTGGTGAGATTGGCGAAAATGAAGGTCTTGTCCTTGAGCTCGGCCAGGGCGATCCGGCCGTCGGTGAGCTCGACCACGTTGCTCACCTGCTTGAAGGTGTGATCGAGAGTCAGCTCGGGCTGATCCAGTACTGCGATCGCCGTCGAGGTTTCACCGTTACAGCCGGCCAGAACGATGACAACAGCGGCGGCCGAAGCCAGCCGAGGATTCAGCTTCATCAGGTAGCTCCAGGAGGAACCCGGTCAGGGAGTGGTGCCGGCTGCCGCAGCTGGCGCGGGCATCCGGTAGTCGAGCAGACGAACCCCGCCTTCGAACGACTCGCCGACGACGGCGACGCCTTCACCCACGGCGAGGATCCGGCCGAATCCGGCATGATCGGCGGTCCGGATCAGGTGGCCTTTGCGATCGATCAACTGATAATGCCGCAAGGTGTCGCCGATGGCGCGGTTCTTCACCAGCCATACGGTGCCATCCGGCGCGCTGAAGGCGTTGTCGAACGGCGGCTTGATCACTACGAAAGGGATTTGGGCGACGGTGGGACGGAGGGCAGACTCGAATTTGTTGAGAAACAGGTCGCGATCGTTCTGGGTCACCGGCAGCACCGCATCGGGTAGCTCTCGTCCCCGGTGGATTGCTCCGTTCGCTTCACGCCAGTCCACCCGGTTCTGGCCCACCCGCGCGATCCATAGCGATCCATCGGGCAGCACGCCCCAGCGGTCCTGCCCCGAGAGCAGCCGCCGTTCCAGCCGGACTCGGCCCTCGCTCATCACCTCGGCGAGTTCCAGTGGCGCCAGCCGGGCAATGGTGTCCCCTTGGGTGAAGTCCGGCTTGGTGCGGACGATGGCGGCGGAATCGCGATTGCCCGAGCCATCGGGTCCGGGAGGAGGGCGGAGTTCGAAGTACCAGTTGCCTTGAGCGTCCCGGGCCCGAGGGAGGGCACCCCGCAGGGCACTCACCGCGGGTGTTGCGCCGCCCAGCTTGCCATCCAGCGACCAGGCGGTCAGCCGGCGGCGTTGCCAATCGGCCACGTAGATCGAATCGCCCGCCCGGAACAGATGGAAGGGCTGCTCCAGCTCTTTGCTCTTCGCCCCGGCGAACGGGGCCAGTTTCCGGGTACTGAGGCTGGCGCTGCTCACCGCCCGGTCCTGTGGTGCAATCAGGGCCCAGTTACTCCCACCCAGCCACGCCGCATCGGTGATGTCACCGTAGGGCGTGAGCAGGGTATCGCCCACCGGCTCAAGTCTCAGGGTCTCTGCCTGGGGCTGCTCCGATCCACAACCCGCGGCCAGCGCCGCGGCGGTGAGGAGCAGGATGAAACGAGAGGAAATCGGGCTCTGCATGGGGCGGGAAATGTAACGTCTGCGCGGATTTTGGTGATGCGGGTGGAGAATCGGGTAGGTGGGGAGGGGTGGGGGCAGTATGGTGGCAGGATGAGCCCAAGGGTGTGGGTACAGGCTCTCCAGGGGCTGTGATTGGGAGCTTTAAGTCAGCTGTTACAAGAGAACTCAACCTTCTTAGAAGAACACCTGGAGCTAGAGTCTGGCAATCCAGCCTCTATGCCCATTTGGTCAGGGATGCGGCGGACCTCCAGAGAATCAGGAGATGTATCTCCCTGAAATCCTTCTGGAGGTCGTTGAGCCCACTGCGGAACTTTACCTTAGGTGATCCGGCCTCGGTCCAGAATCCAATCCTAATTCCGCGTCAGAATCTCCTCGAACAATGCCAGGGCCCGGGGATCCTCCGACTGGCCCAGCCAGAACAGCGCTGATTTCCGAACCTCGCCGCTCTTGCTGGTCCGGGCCACCTTGATCAGGGCCGGCACCCCTTCATCCCTGGGCCGCTGCGAGAGGGCGAACACCGCCTGCTTCCGAATCTCATCGTCTTCGCTGTCCGATTGGGCCAGCTGGCTGAGACCGACGGTCGCCGAATCACCGGCTGCCTGACTAACCCAGAACACCGCCTGCTTGCGGGCGTCGTGGGGAACATCCTCGTTGCGCGCCAGCTTGAGCAGTTGAGGCCAGACCTCCACCGAATCGGCCAGAGTGCTGGGGAAGATGGCGTTTTCGCCGCCCGAGTTCCTTCGGTCGGAGGCAATCGCGAGGAGCGTGGCGGCGGCCTCGCGGGGGCTCACGGTGCCGAGGTCGGTAGCGCCGGTTGAGGCCCGCCAGCTGCCTCCCACATAGGTCCGGACCCGGGTGACCCGATGGTCGGTCACCCGGAAGACCACCCGGACCGGTCCGTCATTGCAGTTGCAGTTCCCCTCGCCGTAACTCACATCGTCGTCATCATCGGTGTGAATCCGGTGCCGGCTCCCGACTCTGATGTTGTTGACGCCATCGCCGCAGACATCGGGCCGGGCCGCGAAACTCATCCGCACTTCACCATTGGGCGCGCCGGTGACCTTCGAGGCCAGGCCCTGGGCGCTGGCAGACGAGGCGAGTAGCAGGAGCGCTCCAGATACGGCCGAGACCTTCAGTTCGTGCTGCATAGTGTGTCTCCCTTACCGGTTCACTACCCGCCTACCCGCCTGGCCGTCCAGCCGCTTACTGCTCAATCACCTGCATCAGGAAATCCGCCGCCCGGGGATCCCGGCTCTGCGAGAGCCAGAAAATCGCCTTCTTCTTGAGTTCCTTATCGGGATCGGACTTGGCGATCGCCATCAGCTTGTCGACTGCTTCCTTCTCCCGCCGCTGGGAGTAGACGAAGATCAGCTGCTCCCGCATCTCCGGCTCCTTCATCCGCTCGTACAGCGAGATCAGATCGGTGACCGAAGCCTTGGTCTGGCCGGCCCAGAACAGCGCCTTTTTGCGCAGCTCGATGTCCTCCTTGCCGCTGGTGGCGACGTCCATCAGCCACTGGTCGCTCGAGGCCGACCGCACCTGGGAGATCGAGAAGAGAATCTTCTCCTTGAGTTCGTTGTTCCCGGTCTTGCCGTAGAGCGTCCTCAGGAAGTCGGCGTTGCCGGCGTCATGCGACTGCCCCAGCCAGAACACCGCCTGCTCCCGCACCTCCTCATCGGCACTCTCCCGCATGGCCAGGTCGCGGATGATCTGCTGGGCCCGGCCCACCTTGGTCTGCGACAGTGCGAAGATTGCCTTCTTCTGAATCTCCGGATCCTTGGACATCTGGAGGATCGAGTCGAGCGCATTCACCGACCGCTCGGTGCCCACCTGGGAGAGCCAGAACACCGCCTGTTCCCGTACCTCGCTGTCGGGATCGTTGCGAGCCGCGTCCAGCAGGATCTGCTCGGTCTCTTCGGTACGCTTCTGCGAAACCAGGAAGACCGCCTTGCGCCGGAGGACCTCGGAGCACTTCTCCCGCCGGGCCAGCACCCGCTTGAGAATCGGCATCGCCTTGTCGGCGTCCAGCTGGAGCAGCGCGTTCAGCGCGGCGATCCGGGTGTCGTCCTCATCCTCGGTGCAGTCACCGCTGCTGTTCCGGCTGCCGGAACTGGAACTCGACGCACCGCCGCCCGACGACCGGCCCGGTGCCACCGATTCCGCCGCCACCGAGACCCGGCGGGCTGCTTCGGCATCGCCCAGCTGAGCCAGCTGGCCCTCCACCCGGGTCCGCAGGGTGGCCGCATCGCCGTTGCTGGCCGCCTTGGGATACTTCTCCTGCTGATAGGTCAACAGCCGGCGGGCCTCGCGCAGTTCCTCCCCGCCGCCCAGACGGTAGCGGGCGAAGGCTTCCCAGTAGTAGCTGTCGGCCACATAGCGCGACTTGGGCTGCTGATCCCGCAGTTTGCGGAAGAGGTCGGCCGCGCTGCGATAGTTAGACGAGTTCAGGGCCGCCCGAGCCGCCCGATAGAGCGAATCGGCCGGATCGTCATCTACCCACCGGCCCAGCAGGGTCCACTCGGACCGGGGGTCCGGCAGGACCGGGCTGCTCACCACCGGGCGACTGAAGACGATGCCGGTCAAGGCCAGCAGAAGTGTGACACGCATGTTCAGCTTGCTCCTGGAATATTGGTGGCGGGCCCGGCCGGAATTGAGGTTCTCAGCCTGGGCAGCACACCCTGTTGATCGAGTTCATGCACAATCAGATCGGCGTCCTCCCGGGACGGATCGGCCTGCAGCTGGGCCACCTGGGCCAGCACCACTTCCAGCTCCCGCAGCAGTTGCCGCATCCGCTGGTCTTTCAAGTCCGGGGAATCGAGCAGCAGTCGAGTGGTGCTGAGCAGATCGCGAGCCCCGGAGAGCAGCTGCTGATCGGGCACCCGGCTGCTGGCCTCCAGCTTGAATCCGACCAGGAAAGTCTCGGCCCGGCTCAGGTGCTGCAGCGCCGCGCTGGCCATCGCCGGAGAAACCGGTCCCTGATTGGTCGGTGGATCGGTCGCCACCTGGGTGGGAGGCAGCTCCTTGTTATCCTCGGTGGCGCGGCCCAGCCCGAACCCGATCGCAATCAGCGCCGCGATGCCCAGCGGCCAGACAATCTTCTTATAGGGGCTCGGCTGCTGCCGGGCCTTCTTCCGGGCCTCGATGGCCGCCCACATCTCATCACGGGGCGGAACCGGGGGCCGGTTGTATTCCTCACGAGCCTGTTCCAGCAGGCGGTCCATCGGGTCTTCAGTCATCGGTTCCAGTCTCCTGCATGAGGTCCGAGTGCGGTCCTCAACCTGGCGCGGGCCCGGAACAGCTGGGCTTTCGAGGTGCCCGGATCGATCCCGAGCAGGCCGCCAATTTCCTCGTGGGTGTATCCCTCCAACTCGTGCAGCACCAGCACAGCGCGATAGCCATCCGGCAGCATGTCGATCGCCTCGTAAAGCTTCTTCCGCAGATCCGGCTCCAGCCCCGGCTTGCTGCTGGCGATCGGTTCGGCTTTTTCCAGATCCTGCTCCCGGTCCCAGCGCCGCTTCCGCTGTCTCAACCCCGTCAGGGTCACGCTGATCGCGATGCTCCCCAGCCAGGTCGAGAAGGACGACTCCCCGCGGAAGGTGGCCAGCCGGTCAAAAGCCCGGACAAACGCATCCTGGGTGAACTCCCGGGCCAGCTCGGCGTCGCCCGCCATCCGATATACCATCCGGTAGACCCGGTCCACATGGCGATCGTACAGGTCCCGCTCCGCGGCGGGATCGCCGATGAGGGCTCGCGCGATCACCGCGCGGTCGTTCCCGGGGTTGGCCCGGATGGTCATGGGCGATGCCATTGGCTGGACGGTAGACAACCGCACCCGCCAAAGGGTTTCGTGCGACCCCCCGGAGGGGCGGGGCATCCTACCCCCTGCCCGGTAAGATCCTGGGAGACCACCGGTTTCCCACCCCCGAAATGCTTCATTCCGGATCACCCTCGAGGAGGCTTCGCATCATGGCCAGGCTGGTTGGTCGGTTCGGCGCGGCACTGCTGACACTCGCGGTTCCCGCCACTCTCGTCGCTCAAGGCAAGGTCGCGGAACAGCGGCTGGAAAAGGCCGAGGCCGAGTTCCCGGAATCATTCGACCAGATTGGGGCCCTGCGTGAACTGCCGGGCGGTAAGGTCCTGCTGGTGGACCTTGGTCCCAAGTCGCTCATTCTCGCCGATTTCAAGAGCGGCCAGCAGACGGCGGTCGGTCGCAACGGTCAGGGTCCCGGCGAGTACCAGTTTCCCGGCGCCCTGATTCCTTATCTGGGTGACTCCACCTTGCTGGTGGATCTGGTCAGTCGCCGGCTGTTGACGGTGAGCGCTGACGGCAAGATGGGCAAGACGGTTCCATTCCCCGACGCACTCCAGGGGCTGGCGCAGCCCCGGGGGGCCGATCGTCAGGGGCGGATCTATCTGCAGGCCAGTCCCTTCCGGATCGGCGATGGAGATGGTCCGCCGGCCACGCCTCCCGAATCGACGGTCGTAATCAGGTGGGACCGCAGCAAGAACAAGATCGACACCATCGCCAAGGTGAAGATCCCGGCTACAAAAATGAACGCCTCCAATTCCGGCGGCGCTCGCATTGTGATGATGCGGCCGCAGCCGTATGCCCCGCAGGATGAATGGGCCACGACCGGGGACGGCCGCCTGGGCGTGGTTCGGGTAGGTGACTACCACGTGGACTGGTACGGCGACCGCGCCGCCAGGGGCACCCCGGTGCGCTACGACCCGGTGAAGGTGACTGCCGACGACAAGACCCAGTTCATGGATGCGCTGAGGAACACCCGCAACCGCATCACCGTGACCAATGGCGGGCCGGGCGGCGGCCGGGAGCTCAGACCACCGGAACCATCGGCTGATGAATTCGACTGGCCCGAGGTGAAGCCCCCGTTCCGGTCCCGTCAGGTCTATGCCAGCCCCGACGGCCAGCTCTGGGTCCAGCGTTACACCGCCGCACGTGATTCGGTTCCGGCCTTCGATGTCTTCGACGCCAGTGGCAACCTGGCCGGCCGGATGACCCTTCCCAAAGGCCGGCAGGTCGTCGGACTGGGTCAGGGGACGGTGTACGCGGTTCGGACCGACGGTGATGGACTGCAGTGGCTGGAGCGGTATAAGCGGTAACAGCAACAGCGTGAAAAGTGAAACGTGAAATGTGAACGGGACCGGGCCAACTTCCTTCTCACTTTTCACTTTTCACTTTTCACGCAGTTGTCTCACCGTTCTCCACTTACGGCGTAAGAACGGGTCGGCACCGCCCACCGAATTCCCCGTTCCACGTACCCGAAACGCCGCAGGGCCATCTCGATTACCCACTCCCAGCCGGCCCGGGCGACCGCCTCGACCCAGGCCATTTCAGTCGCGAGCCGGAGCCAGCGCCGGAGCGAGCGAGGATCCACCCCCGCGGTCAACGCCGCCAACTCGAGCGACACGTGGCCCGGTAGTGCCGGGGCGGTGAGGATCTGGACCAGCCGAGCCAGTCCCCGCCAGTCGCGCACCTCCAGCGAGCCCAGGGCGCGGACCCGCCGGGTCAATGTCCGAGGTGGACGGGGGTCGTCTCCCCCGTCGCCGAAGCAGGCGCCAAGGGTGCTGGCAGTGCCCGGTCGGGCCAGCCGTTTCTCGACCCAGAGCGCGATGGTGGTCGGTTGGGGAGTCGGTCGCCGGGCAATCGCGCGGAGGGCCCGTTCGGCCGGCGCGAGCCCGGGATAGTCACCGGGGTAGAGCGGGGCGAAAACTCCCGGGACGGACTCAAAAGCAGAAAGGCACGCACTCGACACTTTCCGGTCGGCGACGCAGGTGACCAGAGGGCACCACGGCGCGTCCCGGTGTTCCTGTACCGCTTCCGACAACGCGGTGATGCCGGCGGAGAGATCCGCCACGATTGCCGACCCAACCGGTGGCCGAAAGGAGCCGGCGGGAAGGAACCGCAGGTACGGAGGTTCGAGAATATGGAGTGACACAGAAATAACCTGCCTGCCCCGCGAGCGGCGGGGGTTCGCACTCAGGGGTCCCGGCTTGTGCGCGGGGGGCGGGTAGAGTGCACGAAAATGCGACGGGGTTCAAGCTGACGGGCGCGAACCCGCCGTCAGTGGCGTGAACCTGCATGGTGATGAATCAGGCCGACCGGTAGCGTGAGCCACTCTCACCGACCGGCACATGCGATTCCTCGTCCAACGGGCCCCCTGGATCAGTTTGACCATCGCGCTCATCGGTCTCTCGGCCGATCAGCTGGCGGCGCAAGCATGTCCCAGCGGCCCAGTCGCTCTCGATGCGCGGGCTACCCTCCTCCTTCCCGCGTCCTTCGGTATCTCCGGAGTCGCAACCTCGCCCTCCGGAATTCTGACTCTATGGTCGGCTAACGGCGAAATCTTCGCGATAGATCAGAAACGCACACTGATAAGAATCCAGCTACCCGACACCATTCGGCCGGCGGGCATGACCGTCACGCCGGATGGAATCCGGATTCTGGATCTGCTGAACGGACGGGAGTATCTCCGCCACCCCGACGGCACCTTCGCGCTGACTGGTCAGGTTCGGCTCGGCATGGCCGACCAGATTGATCAGGCACTGTGGCGGAAGGACGGCTGGATTATCGGCCTGCGAGACCTGGCAAGCCGCCGCTTCGTGGTACGTCGTTTCTTCGACACCACTGGGCAGGAACTGTTCCGCTCGGCTCCTTCCGACAGCGTCAAGACAATTCAGCGCTATCACCTTAGCGACTCAAAGCGGGGTCTCCTGTTAACCCGCACCATGAGCCCGTTCACGGTAATCCGGCTGGATCCCGCCAGCGGCATTGCCGACACCCTGCAATCGTTAGCCGACGGTTCGACCCTCGCGATTCCCCCGGACAGCCTGGCCCACTGGCGGGCCCTCTCTGCGGTGGCCCTCGACTGCACCCTGTTGCTCACCCTGAGTGATCTCACCGCCGACCGGCGGATCCTGGTCCGCTACGGTGCGGACGACCGGGTGGCCCAGGCCACCCAGCTGGATGCCCCGCTCGGCTTGATAGCCCGGTTGCCGGGAGAAGATGCCGTGCTGGCGGCCCGCCGGGCCGGCGAACTGGAGTTGGTGTGGTATGACTGGCACTGGGTCCGGGAGCCCAGCTCAAACATCCGTTGATCCATGAGGAGAACGATCAATATGCGCATGAAATCTTTGATAGTATTGTTAGGCTTGATCTTGCTGCTGGCGGGAAGTCCTCGGGTGGCCTCGGCCCAGAGCCTCGCGTCCCTCGCAGCGGCCAACGCGGTTACCGCAGTCGAAAAGCACCCGGGATGCTGGGGCTGTGGCGTCTACATGGGTATGTCCGTCTGTCAGGGGGGATTCGTGCCGGGCGCCTTCAACTGCACCTCCGGCCTTGCCAACGGTTGCACGCTGAGCAGCCCCGGCTGCGGCGGCGGTGCGGCCCTGCCGATCGATCCCGACGGGGCGACTCAATATGTGTCACGGGGCAGCTTGCTGGTGGAGCAGGTTGTGTTCCACGACGGGGATCCGCCAGTTAGGCGGAACTGTGAAGGAATCGTAGTCGCGCGGAAGCAGACTTCTGACGATATTAAGAGCGTACGGAACCGTACCGGTACGCTCACCCTCTGAGACCCGCTCCCGGATCCGTCGCCATGTCCATGTCCCGCCAGCGTTACACATTCATTGCCGTTCTCAGTCTCGGCCTCTGGTTGCAGCCTCAGACGCCGCCGGTCGTATCCGTCGACCGGGTGGTTGCCCAGCGCGACGCGCAGTTCTCCGTTCCCGACAGCGTGCGGGCACTGCTCTCGTATGTCACCGGGCTGGTGCTCGACTCCGACAGCACGCTCTATTTGTCGGATTATCAGCTGGGCGGGATCATCCACCTGGAATCGTCGGGGGATTTCCGTCGAGTCATCGGGAACCGCGGCGGTGGTCCCGGGGAGTTCAATTCGATTCTGGCTCTCGGACTCCACCAGGACTCGCTATGGGCCATGGATCCCGCCCTGGTCCGTTTGACCCTGATTCCCAGACAGGGGCGGGGGGCCACCACGGTGCCCTTCGGCTCCTCCGCGGCGACCGTGGCTTCTCGCGGCAGGCCCCAGACCCGCAGGGGATTGCCGGCCACCGTCCTGCCCGACGGATCGCTGCTGATGCAGGAAGTGGTACTCGACAGCGGCGGGGTCGCCGGCAAGTCGGGTTTCGCCTTTCTCCTCCGCGCCGACCGCAATCTCGAAGTCTTGGATACCCTGGCCCGGTTTCCCATGGGGCACTCCGACATGGGATTCGAGTACCGTGACGGGGCAGCGCTCTATAATCAGCCCTTTGGGGATGATCCGGTCTACCGGGTGTCCAGCGACGGAGCCTTGCTGGTACTGGTCAGCCGGGAAGCCTCCCGTCGCGGCGGAGAGGCCACGTTCAACGTCACCGCGCTGCGGAACGGGCGGGAAGTGATATTTCACCGCGAGATCGCCTATCAACCGCGCCGGCTTCCCCGCTCAGAGGTCGACAGCGTGGTGAATGCGCTGGCTCACCCCCAGCCCCGCAATCCCCCGACGCCGATTACGGCGGACTCGATTCTCCGCCAGCTCTATCGCCCGGCATTCTATCCCCCGGTGAAAGAAGTCCGGGTGGGCCGCGACGGCGCGGTCTGGCTCCAGGTCAACTTTGCCGATTCCCCTGTTGGAGTGGGAGACTGGCTGATTCTCTCCCGCAAGGGATTCGAAATGGCGCGGGTCACGTTCCCTGACAGGTTCCGGTTATTGGAGGCCAACCGCCGGAGCGTCTGGGGAGTGGAAAGCGATGCGCTGGACGTGCCGCTCGTCAGCCGCTACCAGATTCCGGAGTGGACCGCGCAGTAGCAGTCCGCCCATCCAAGAGTCGACACCCAGGGCCAGTACCGATCCGGTGCTGGTCCTGGGCCTTTCGGGGCCCTGCGAGCGGGTCTGTCGCGGAAGGATATTGCGCGCTTTATTGGTACTAACCCCCTCCTGCGACCGTGCTAACGTGTGGCGCATCATTATCGCCACCGTTGACACGCGAAACGACATGACCCGGTACTCCAGTCTCCTTCTGGCAGTCGTGGTGCTGGCCCTCCCGGCCTGTAAAGGCAAGGCGGCGCAGGCCGAAGGCGAAAAACCGTCCTCCGGCGGTGACGAAGCCGGTCTGGGTGGCGGTTCCAGTCTGGCGCTGCCGGTGGCCGGTGAGCCGGTCCGCCAAGGCGATCTGGTTCTCACCGTCGCAACCACGGGTCAGGTCCGTTCCGAGGCGATTGCATCGCTCAAGGGGGAGACCAATGGAACCGTCGAGGATGTCCTGGTCCGGCCGGGCACCCGGGTGAAAAAGGGCGATCCGATCATCCGATTGGATCCCCGTCCATTCGATCTGGCGGTTCGAGAGGCTGAAGCCAGTCTGGCCGAAGCCGACATCAAGTATCAGGGCAGTCTCGCCTCCGACTCCATTCTGCTGGGTCCGGCTCAGGAAGCCGGCCGGCTCAAGAATGCCCTGGCCCTTTCCGGGGTACCGGCAGCGAAGGTTCGCCTCGAACGGGCCCAGCTGGATCGCGAACGCGCCACCATCACCGCGCCGTTCGACGGAATCGTCGATCGCGTCAGTATCGCCGCGGGTGAGCGGCTTTCCCCGGGTCAGGATGTCGCGACCATCGTGGATGTCTCTCACCTCAGGGTCGAAGCTCAGGTGCTGGAGCACGACCTTCCCTACGTGCGCAGTGGCGGTGAAGCGCTGATCTCCACCCCGGCGACCCAGGGCAAACCGGTGCACGGCCGGATCGCCGCGGTGCTGCCGCTGGTCGACTCCACCAGCCGGGCCGGGCGAGTGGTCGTCGGGGTGACCGCCGGACCCGGCTCGCCGCTGCAGCCCGGGATGTACGCCGATATTCGCCTCGAAGCGACCAGGCTCCCCAACCGCATCATCGTCCCGGCCCGCGCAGTTATCGAACGCGATGGTCGCCCGCTGGTGTTCGTGGTCAAAGGCGGCCGGGCGCAGTGGGTCTATATCGTCCCCGGGCGCAGCAACGGGGCCGAGACCGAGGTCCTCGCCGACTCCACCTCGGGGCAGATTCCGGTTTCGGTAGGAGACACGGTCCTCACCGAAGGCCACCTCACCCTCACTCACGATGCTCCGGTCAGAGTCCTTTCTGCCAAAGAAAGGGCGGAGCCCTGATTTCGTGAGACGGGAGACGTAAGCCGTGAGCCGCACCTGGCTCACGTTGACGTCCCACCTCTCACGTCTCACGTCTCACGGTTGTTATGTCCCTCGCCTCTACCGCCCTTAAACGTCCGGTCACCACCATCGCGGCAACCATCGCACTGGTTCTGCTCGGTGCGGTGTCGCTGGGTCGGCTGCCGGTAACTCTGCTTCCCGACGTCACCCTGCCGGTGCTGACTATTCGCACCCTCTATCCCGGCGCGGCGGCCACCGAAGCGTCCCGCTTTGTGGCGGAACCGGTTGAAGAAGCGATTGCGGCGACGCCGGGTCTGGTGGAGTTGCGTTCGGTGAGCCGGAACGGCGAGGTCACTACCACCGCGCAGTTTGCCTGGGGCACCGACATGGCTGCCACCGTGCTGACAGTACGGGAGCGACTGGACAACGCCCGAGCCCAGCTGCCGGAGACCGCCGAACGTCCCACGCTGCTGACCAGCGATCCGGGTCAGCGGCCGATCGCTGTCCTGGGTGTTACCGGCTCGGGCGACCAGCGAGCCATTGCCCGGCTGGCCGAACAGGTGCTGGCCCGCCGGCTGGAACAACTGGATGGCATCGCCAGTGTAGCGGTGACCGGGGTGCCGGAAGACGAGATCCGGGTCGAACTGGATCCGGGCCGGCTCCGGGCGCTGGATCTCACCACCGAGAACGTGGTAACCGCAATCAGGAACGCCAATGCCGCCGCGCCGGGCGGGACCATCCGGCGGGGTCAATTCCGGTTCTCGGTACGGGCGCTGACTGAACTTCGTCAGCTCGATGAGTTCGCCCAGATTCCGGTAGGCCAGTCGGGGCGGGCCGGCGGTCCGATCAAACTCTCCGACGTCGGCAAGGTCTCGCTCGCCACCGCCGATCCCCGGACCCTGACCCGGCTCGACGGTACTCCCGGTATCGGTCTGGTGGTCTACAAGGATGCCGGAGCCAACACCGTTGCGGTCACCAGTGACATGGTGGAGACCGTGGAGCAGCTGGGGAAGGAATTCCCCGAGGTCAAGCTCAAGGTGGTGGCGGCTCAGGCCCGCTTCGTGACCGACGCCCTTTCCAACCTGACTCAGGAAATTGTCGCCGGCGGGCTGCTCTCGCTGCTGCTGATTCTCCTCTTTCTGCGCGATTGGCGCAGCGCCCTGGCCATCGGTCTGATCGTTCCCCTTTCGGTGCTGGTTTCACTCACCGCGCTGCAGATGCTCGGCGTTACCATCAACGTTCTCTCGCTGGGCGGACTGGCCCTGGGTGTCGGTCTGCTGGTGGACAATGCCATCGTGGTGTCGGAGGCCACCGGGCGATATCGCGAGGAAGGGATGGAGCGCTGGGTGGCCGCCAAGGTCGCTGCCGAGGAAGTCTCCGGTCCGCTGATCGCCGGAACCCTGACGACGGTACTGGTTTTCGGACCGATCGTATTCGTCCGTGGTCTGGCGGCGGCGCTGTTCCGCGATCTCTCACTCGCGGTAGTCGCCTCGCTGACCGCGTCGCTGATTCTGGCGCTGACCTTGATGCCGGTCCTTCTGGTGGGTCGAAGAAAGACGGGCGCGACGGGCAAGACGGGCCACAACGATCCGTCCGGCCCGCCTGCCTCGTCCGCCGCGCCCGTCTCCTGGCTGACCCGGCTTGGCCTGCAACTGGCCGAGTGGTATGAACACGGCATGATGTGGTCGCTGGATCATCCCCGCACCGTGTTCACCATTTCGATTGGGTCGACTGCGCTGGCCGCCTGGCTCACGCTGCAGTTGCCGCGGGAAATCCTGCCTCAGGTGGACGAAGGGGTTGCGATTGCCTCGCTACGACTGCCGGAAGGCACCGCAATCGAGGAAACCGCCCGTCAGGCCGCCCGAGTGGAAGCCGCGGCGAGCAGTCTCGGGTCTAGAGGGATCTACTCCCGAATCGGCGCCGCCACTGACGAGGAGCTGGTGTCCGGGGCCGAGCCGGGCGGGCCCAGTTATGCACAGCTGCTGTTGCCGGTCCCCAGCGGATCGCCGGCCCGGAAATTTGCCGATCAGTTGCGAGCCAGGATCCCCGATCTGGCACAGGGCGGTCTGGCCATCGACCTGGCGGGTCAGTCGGAGTTCGGCAGTCTGATCGGCCGGGAGGGCCGGTTGCTCCGGGTGGAGATTGCCTCACCCGATCGACGCACCACCGCGCGGTGGGCCGATACCGCTCGGACTTTGCTCAACGGAGTGCCCGGACTCACCGACGTTCGCGATGCCTACGCCGGAACTCAGCCGGTCATCGAGCTGAGTCTGGAGCGCGAGCGGATCGCGTTGCACAATCTGTCGATCGATGCCGTCTCCAGCGCATTGGCCGGCGGATTGGGGGGCGTCAAGGCGAGCGAGCTGCGGGAGACCGACCGGCGAACTCCCATCCGGGTCCGCTACGAGGGCAGTGCTAACGAAGACCTGGCTACCGCACTCAACGCCACCATCAGCGGAGTGCCACTGGGACAACTGGTACAGGTGAAGGAAGTACGTGACCCGGTCGAAGTGGTGCGGGTCGACCAGCGCCCGGTGCAGGTACTCGAGGCCGCGGTCGAACGAGGGGGCACCGCCAAAGCGGTCGAGCGGGTGCAGAGCACCCTCGCCGGTCTGGCCGCTCCGGCCGGCCTCACCTGGCAGATCGGCGGGGCCGACACCGAGCAACGCCGGACCCTCTCCGAGATGGGGGTGGTCGCGGTACTGTCGGTGGCGCTGATGTTTCTGGTGCTGGCCGGTGAATTCGCCTCGTTCACCATTCCGCTGCTGGTGATGCTCACGGTTCCGCTGGCCGGAGTGGGCGGGATCGTAGTGCTCTGGCTGACCGGCCAGAGTCTCAATGCGGTGTCGTTGATCGGTATGGTGGTGATGATCGGTCTGGCCGACAATGACGCGGTGGTGAAACTCGATGCCATCCGTCGGTTCCGGGAGGAAGGGCACTCGATCCGGGAGTCGGTGTTGCTGGGTGGACGCCAGCGGCTCCGCGCGATCGCCATGACCTCGCTGACTACCATCGTGGGTGTGCTGCCCCTGGTGATGGGTTGGGGCAGCGGCGGCGAGCTGTACCAGCCGCTGGCCGCCGGGGTAATCGGTGGCTCGGTGACCGCCACCCTGGTGACCTTCTTCCTGCTTCCAACAGCATATGCGGTGGTCGAAGAGCGGGCTGAGAAACGTCAGGCGGTCAGGCGGTCAGGCGGTCAGGAAGCAACTGATTCCGACTCAGGTCCGACCGCCCGTCCGCCTGTCCGCCCGACCGCCTGATGATCACCTGGGCCACTCGCCGCCCCGCGGTAGTCTGGGCCACTGCCGTAGCCCTGATCCTGGCCGGCGGCCTGGCGCTTTCGCGTCTCCCTATCGCCACCAAGCCCTACGTCGAACTGCCTCGGCTCACCGTCTCGATGAGCTGGCCCGGTGCCTCGGCCGAGCTGGTCGAGACCTATCTCGGCAGCCCGATCGAAGCGGCCATTCAGTCGGTGCGGGGCATTCGCAAGATCGGCAGCGAATCGGGCGAGGGATATCTCAGTCTCGATATCGAACTGGATCCCGGCACCGATGTGCGGCTGGCTCGTCTGGGCGTGCTGGAGCGGCTGGAGTTGCTGCGGGAGGATTTCCCGGCTGGATCGTCCGACCTCCAGGTCAGCAATTACGTCCCCGAGGGGCTGGACGAAGAGCCGCTGATCGGGGCGACGGTGTATGGCCCCTATACCGCTGGTGCCTTGAAGCAACTGGTCGAACGGCAGGTTCAACCTCGGGTCAACGCTGTGCCCGGCGTTGCCGGGGTCCGGTCCCGGGGCGGCGCGATTGTCGGGGTCTCGGTGGCCTATGCACCCGAGAAGCTCCGTCAGCTGGGCATCGAACCATCGGTGTTGAGTGCGGCGCTGGCCCAGGCCCGGGTGGTGGAAGCAATCGGTGTCGAGCAGGACGGGGCAAACCAGCGACAGGTGGTTCTGCGGGACACCCCCGATGTGATCGAACAGTTGGGTGAGATCCCGATCCGCGGGGCCGGGGGCCGAGTCCACCGCCTCTCCGATCTCGCCACCATCCGGCGGGAGGAAGACAATCAGGACCGCTTCTTCCGGGTGAACGGCGAGCCGGCCGTGATGATGCAAGTGGCCCGGCTCCCCGGCGCAGATGCCATCCGGACCGCCAGGGAGGTACGGGCGGTGCTGGAGGAGCTCCGCTCCGGGCTGCCCGCCGGAGTCCGTTTCCAGATCATGAGTGATGAGAGCGTTCGCCTGGGTGATCAGCTAGACGATCTGGGGCAGCGGGGGGCTATTGCGTTTGCCGCCGTGCTGCTGGTGCTTGCCATCGGGTTGCGAGCACCAAGGGCGGTGATCATGGTCCTGGTCAGCGCGGTGGTAGCGGTCGCGGGAACCACGCTCGGGTTATACCTCCTGAAGATTCCTGCCAATCTGCTCACGCTGGCCGGACTGGGGATGGGAGTCGGCATCCTGGTGCAGAACGGTCTGGTGGTGGTCGATCGGTTGCGGGCGGTTCCGGACACCCCCGAACGACGGGCCGAAGCCGGCCGCAAGATCACACCGGCGGTGCTTGGCTCAACCCTGACCACGGCCGTGGTGCTCTTTCCATTTCTTTATCTCCAGGGTGACGCCCGCGCTGCGTTCATGCCCTTTGCGGCGGCCTTCAGCCTGGCGCTCGGTTGGTCCATCGTGACCTCAGTCGTGATGATTCCCGCCTTCGGGGTCGGGAAGGGTAGTCAGAAGGCGCGCTGGGTCGGGCTGCGCCACTTCTATCTTCGATTGGTGATTGTGCTGCTCCGCTGGCGCTGGGCCACCATTACCGCCACCCTGCTGGTGCTGACCGGCCTGGGCTGGGTCTTCGTCGTGAAAGTTCCCCGTTCCAGTTTCGCCGGATGGTATAACCAACGCACGACCCTTTCGGCCCGAGTCGATTTTCCCAGTGGATCCGACCCCGCCAGCGTGGACCAGAGTGTGAGGGACCTGGAGCGCATCGTGGTGAACCGGCCGGGGGTGGACAATGTTCAGGCCCAGGGTGACGCGGACGGCGGCTTTGTGGTGGTGACTTTCGATGATGATGCGGCATACACTGCGATTCCGCTGCAGATGCAGGAGGAAGTGACCCAGCGCGCGGTGCTGATCGGCGGTGCGTCTGTGGGGGTGAGTGGTCGGGGGCCCGGGTTCTACAACGGTGGTGGTTCCGGGAGTCTGGCCACTTTCCGGGTCAAGATCCTGGGATACTCCTTTGCCGGAGTGGAACAGCTTGCCCTTGATCTCAAGTCACGTCTGGAAAAGATCCCCCGGGTGAAGTCGGTCGATATCAACGCCGCCGGATTCTGGTTCGGCCGGGAGAAGTCGAGCGATGTCACCCTGGTTCCGAATCGCTCGTCGCTGGCAGGGTACGGTCTCGATGCCAGCCAGTTCGCCCAGGCGGTGACCCGCGAAGTAGGTGGTGCGGCCGGGCGCCAGCGCTTTACCCTGGGTGAAGAGGAAGTCTGGCTATCCCTCAAAACCGAAGGGGCTCGCACTCGCACCCTGGACCAGCTGCGCGAAGCGCGGGTCCCCAACACCCGCAACATTCCAGTGCGGATCGGCGATCTGGCCGGGGTGGACGAACGGGAAGCCCTCTCCCGGATCAGCCGGGAGAATCAGCAATACGTGCGGGTGCTCAGTTACGAATTCCGGGGTCCTCAGAAGCTGGCCAACCGGACCCATGAAGCATTCATGAAATCGATCTCGGTGCCTCCGGGCTACACCGTGAGCGACGAGTATTTCGGCTGGCAGGATGATGAGAGCCAGAAGGGACTGTGGCTGGTCTTCGCGATCGGTCTGGTTTTGGTCGTGCTGACGGTCGCGATGGTATTCGACTCGGTGTGGGGCGCGGCGATGGTCTTTCTGAGCCTTCCGATTGCTCTCGCGGGGGTCGTTGCGGCCTTCTGGTTCACCCACGCCGCCTTCACCCGTGAAGCGGCGGTCGGCGTGATCCTGGTGATTGGTCTGGCGGTGAATCAGTCGATCCTGCTGGTGGATGGTGTCCTGCAGCGTCGACCTGACGGGACCCGGGCCATCCGGCCTTCATTGATAGTCGCCTCCTGCCGTGACCGGGTCGGCATGATCGTCCTCATTACCTTCACCACCCTCGCCAGCCCTCTCCCTCTGGCAGTAGGAACCCAGGCCCAGGATCTGTTCGGGGCCATTGCTCTCGCTGTGGTCGGCGGGACCATCGCTGGCACCCTGGGCGCCATGTTCCTGCTGCCGCCGTTGCTGGTCCGCGGATCTCGGAACTGAGGGCGGAAGGGGCGGAAAGGGCGGAAGGGGCGGAAGACTAAGACTTCCGCCTTTTCCGCTTTTTCCGCCTCTTTCGCCTCTTCCGCCTTGTTGAATCCCCGCCCACTTGCTCAACGTTCAATAGTGACTAAACGTAAAGCCAAGGTATGCAGAGCTTTCGGAGTATTCATTCGATCGGGTTTTTAGTGATTCTGGCGGGAGCCTGTGCCCCATCCCTCCCGGGTCCTTCCGGTGCCAAGCCGGTCGCGGTTCGTCCCGACACGCTGTGGGCCCCTCCGCCGGGTTCACCCGAGAAGCAACCGCCGGTCACTACTCCGCGCGATCTTCCCGCGGGTATCGCCGAGCGGCGCACCGCCCTCACCCTCGAGGATGTTATTGCGCTGGCGCTGGAATCCAGCCCGACCACTCGCGAGTCCTGGGCCAACGCCAAAGCGCAAGCCGCCGCCTATGGCGCGGCCCGCGGCGCGTGGTTCCCCACCATTCAGGGTTCGGCCACCGTGACCCGGCTCAAGACCGCCGCGATTCTGGGTCGTAACGCGGTAACTCAGTCGGTCTATCAGCCGAGTGCTTCCTTCACTTACCTGCTACTTGACCTCGGCGGGCGGAGTGGCGGCATTCGAGCCGAGCGAGAGGCATTGGTCGCCGCGAATTGGACCCACAACAGCACCCTGCAGAATGTGGTGGCCACTGCCGCCGCAGCGTATTTCGACTACACCGCCGCCAAAGCACTGCTCTCGGCCCAGGAAGCCACCGTGGCTCAGGCCGATACCAACCTTGCCGAGACGGAGGAACGTCGGAGGGTCGGTCTCGCCACCATCGCCGATGTGCTGCAGGCTCGTACCGCACTGGCTCAGGCCCGGCTCGACCTGCAGACCATCGAAGGCAATCTTTTCACCACTCGGGGCGCTCTCGCGGTGGCGACCGGCTTCCCGGCCAATCTCGAGTACGATGTCGATACCACCATCGTGGAACGCGATGTGATGGTGCTGAGCGAGAACGTCGATACGTTGATCGCCGCGGCGCTGGCCGAGCGGCCCGATCTGGCTGCTGCCAATGCGGAGTACCAGGAAGCCCGAGCCCGCATTTCGGTGGCCCGGGCCCAGCGGCTTCCTTCTATTACTACGAACGGCAACGCCGGCTATACCAAGGTGGCCGGCCAGCCGGGCAGCTGGGCTAATTCCTACACCCTGACGCTCGGGCTGCAGATTCCGCTGTTCAACGGCTTTACCTGGGAATACAACCAGCAGCAGGCCAAGGCCGATGCCGAAGCTGCGCTGGCTCGGGCGGCCGGACTGCGGCAGCAAGTGGTCTTCGAGGTGTTCCGTTCCTACTACGCTCTTCGGACCGCAACCGCCCGGGTGGGGAATGCAGAGGAACTGCTCAAGTCGGCCAGCCAATCGGCCGAAGCAGCCCGAGGCCGATATCAGGGCGGAGTGGGCACTTTGCTGGAATTGTTGACCGCCGAGACTGCGCTGGCCGGTGCCAGGGCTCAGCGGATCCAGGCGCGGCTCGGCTGGCAGGCCGCCCTGGTGCAGCTCACTCGTGATGCCGGACTACTGGATCTCTCGGGCCAGAGCTCGCTCAAGCTGGTCCCGGCAGAGTCTTCTAACGATTCATTGCCATGATGAAGCGGTCATTCGTTGGTACCTGGTTCCTGCTCGGCGTCACGCTGGCGGCATCGGCTTGCAAGAAGGACCCGCCCCATCGCGCTTCGGCGCCTAATGTGGTAGTGGGGCCGGTGGAGCGCAGAGATGTTCCAGTGGTGCTCCAGGCCACCGGCACCGTCGAACCGATTCAAACCGCCTCAGTGTCGGCCCAGGTCGACGGTGTGGTGGAGCGGGTCGCGTTCCGCGAAGGTGACGAGGTGTCCAAGGGTCAGGTGCTCTTTCAGATCGACTCGCGTCCCTACCAGGCTGCTCTCCAGGAAGCGGAGGCCACCCTCGCCGGAGATCTGGGCCAGCTCAAGTCGCTGCAGCGAGATCGGGACCGCTTCGAAGATCTGGCCAAGCGGGAGTTCGTGACTGCGCAGCAGCTGGATCAGGCCCGCAGCAGCGCCAATTCGGCGATCTCCCGGGTGCGGGGCGATTCGGCGCAGGTAGCGCGGGCCCGGCTGGATGTCGAACGGGCCACCATCCGGGCCCCAATCTCCGGGCGGGCCGGTGCGATACTACTTAAGGAAGGGAATCTGGCCCGGGCCTCGAGCGGGGAGCCCATGGTCGTAATCAACCAGATCGCCCCGATCCTGGTGCGCTTCGCAGTGCCGGCCACGGAGCTGGGTGCGATTCGAGGCGCCGGCTCCGGTCTCCCGGTTATCGCAACTCCAGTTGGCGACACAACCCGGCCGGTCGGTGGGACTCTGGCCTTCGTGGATAATGCGGTCGACTCGCTCACCGGTACCATACTGCTCAAGGCCACCTTCACTAACCGGGACCGGAATCTCTGGCCCGGTGGTCTGGTGCGAGTGGCGCTGACGGTTGCCGTGGAGAAGGGCGCGCTGGTGGTTCCCGTGAGTGCGGTGCAGACCGGGCAGCAGGGTTCGTCGGTCTATGTGCTGGAAGACAGCAGCAGAGTCTCGCTGCGCAACGTGACGGTCGCCCGGACTACGGACAGCATAGCGGTGCTGTCGAAGGGCGTCACCGCGGGAGAAAAAGTTGTAACCATGGGTCAGGTGCGCATCACCGATGGTGCCACCGTACAGGTCGTCTCGGCGGAGCAGGGCACGGATAGCGCAGGAGGCAGTCCATGAGTATCGGCGAACTCTTTATCAAGCGTCCGGTCATGACCACCCTGGTCATGGCCGGCATTCTTGTTTTCGGTCTGGCGGCGTACCGGAACCTTCCGGTCAGCGACCTGCCCAGTATCGACTACCCCACCATCTCGGTGAATGCCAGTCTCCCCGGTGCCAGCCCGGAGACCATGGCATCCTCGGTGGCTACGCCACTGGAAAAGCAGTTCTCGACCATTGCCGGCCTGGACGCGCTGACTTCGTCGAGCGGTCAGGGCAGTACCTCGATCACTCTGCAGTTCGCGCTGGACCGCAACATCGATGCGGCCGCGCAGGACGTACAGGCGGCGATTGCCCAGACTCTCCGGAGTCTGCCGCAGAACATGGTGCCGCCCTCCTACTCCAAGGTCGATCCTTCGTCTTCGCCGATCCTCTATTACGCGCTGACCACCGCCACTCTCCCGCTCTCGGCGCTGGATGAGTATGGCCAGACCACCATCGCCCAGCGACTGTCGACGGTAGAGGGTGTCGCCCAGGTGCAGGTCTACGGATCGCAGAAATACGCCGTGCGGATCCAGCTCGACCCCCAGGCCCTGGCGGCCCGGCGGATCGGTCTTAACGAAATCACCAGCGCAGTCTCGACCGGCAACGTGAATCTGCCGTCGGGGATTCTCTGGGGCACCGACCGGGCCTACGCGGTCCAGGCCGAAGGCCAGCTCACCGACGCTGCCTCGTTCCGGCCTCTCATTATCGCCTATCGGAATGGTGCGCCGGTACGGCTGCAGGATCTCGGCCGTGTGGTGGACAGCGTGCAGGACACCAAGACCGCGAGCTGGTTCAGCGGAACCCGGGCGATCGTGCTCGCGGTTCAGCGGCAGCCGGGAACCAACACGGTGGAAGTGGCGGCCCGGGTCCGCAATGTCATCAGCCAGATCGAGAAGCAGCTGCCCCCGTCGGTCAAGGTAAACCGGCTGTACGACCGCTCGGAGACGATCGAAGAGTCGGTGCACGAGGTGAAGTTCACCCTCTACCTGACGCTCTGCCTGGTTGTGCTCACGATTTTCCTGTTTCTCCGCAATCTCTCGGCGACCGTTATTCCCAGTCTGGCCCTCCCGATGTCGCTGGTGGGGACCTTCGCCGTGATGTATACGCTGGGATACAGCCTGGACAATCTCTCCCTGATGGCGCTGACCCTCTCGGTCGGGTTCGTGGTAGACGACGCCATCGTGATGCTGGAGAACATCGTCCGACACATGGAGATGGGGAAGAAACCGATGGAGGCGGCGCTGGACGGGGCCCGCGAAATCGGCTTCACTATTCTCTCCATGACGCTCTCGCTGGTGGCGGTGTTCATTCCGCTGCTGTTCATGGGCGGTTTGATCGGGCGGCTGTTCCGCGAGTTTGCTGTCACCATCAGTGTTTCGATTCTGGTGTCAGGCTTCGTTTCGTTGACCCTGACCCCAATGCTGGGCAGCCGTTTTCTCCGGGCCGGTGCCCACGCCAGGCACGGCAAGTTTTATGAGGCCACCGAGCGGGTCTACAACGGAGCGTTGGCCGGCTATCTCAAGAGTCTCGATTGGGTCATGGCCCGGCGCGGTCTGGCGCTGGCTGTCTCCGGTTTGATTCTGATCGCGACCGTCTGGCTCGGCATGATCGTCCCCAAGGGGTTCATTCCCAGCGAGGATACCGCCCAGCTTCGCGGCACCACTGAGGCCATCGAAGGCACCAGCTGGGACCGGATGTTTGAGCTGCAGCAGACCGCTATGGCAATCGTGCAACGGGATCCCAACATCGAAGGCTTCATGTCGTCGGTGGGTGGTGGGCGTGGAAGCACCAACCAGGGCCGGTTCTTCATTCACCTGAAGCCCCAGGACGAGCGGTCCATGAGCGCCGATGAGGTGGCTCGATCGCTCTCCGGTAAACTGGCGGCGGTACCGGGTCTCAGGGTCTTCTTCTCCAATCCGCCCCCGATCTCCATCGGAGGCCGGCAGACCAAGAGTCTCTATCAGTACACCATCCAGGGTCCCGATATCGCCGAGCTGTACAAGACGGCCGGTGAACTGGAGGTCAAGCTGCGCCAGTTGCCTCAGCTGCGCGACGTGACCACCGATCTTCAGATCAAGAATCCCGAGGTCAAGGTCACTATCGACCGGGAGCGGGCCTCGGCCTACGGTCTTACGGTGCAGCAGGTCCAGCAGGCGCTGTACGATGCCTATGGGGCCCGGCAGGTCTCCACCATCTACACCGCGACCAACCAGTACTGGGTGGTGATGGAACTGCTGCCGGCCTACCAGCGCGACCTCGGGGCACTGAGCCTGATTGGTTTGACCGGCAATGACGGTCAGCTGGTCCCGCTCACCGCGCTGGCCAAGATCGAACCGAGTGTCGGTCCGCTGAGCGTGAATCACTCAGGTCAGTTGCCCTCGGTGACCCTCTCGTTCGACGTGGCGGCCGGCGTTTCGATCGGCGAGGCGGTGAATGAAGTCGAGCGGGTAGCCGCCCCGATTCTGCCGGGAAGCGTGACGGCCGGCTTTGCCGGAACCGCCCAGGCCTTCCAGCAGTCGCAGCAGGGTCTGTTGCTGTTGCTGGTGCTCGCGATCGTGGTGATTTACCTGGTGCTGGGTATTCTCTACGAGAGCTTCATCCATCCGCTCACGATTCTCTCCGGTCTGCCCTTCGCTGGATTCGGGGCGTTGCTGACCCTGCTGATCTTCCGGGTCGACCTGAGCGTGTACGCGTTTGTGGGCATCATCATGCTGGTGGGCCTGGTCAAGAAGAACGCGATCATGATGCTGGACTTCGCCATCGAAGCCGAGCGCAAGGAAGGCAAGAACCCGCACGATGCGATTCTGGAGGCCAGCGCGGTGCGGTTCCGTCCCATCATGATGACCACCTTCGCCGCACTGCTTGGCACATTGCCGATCGCCCTGGCGACCGGGACGGGCGCCGAATCCCGGCGACCGCTCGGCCTCGCGGTGGTGGGCGGACTGCTGTTCTCCCAGCTGATCACCCTGTATGTCACCCCGGTGATCTACACCGCGCTCTCGGATCTGACCAAGCGCTGGGGCAAGTCTTCGGTGCCGGTGGGTGCACCTGCGCCGGCGGGGGCGCCGTTGTCGCCGGAGTCGAAGTAAAAGCCCGTCCTCCCGACACCGAGCGCAGCGAGGTGGAGGGAGCTGGCCCGCATGCTTCGATGCATGCCAGGAAGCTCCCTTCGGTCGTTGCCCGACCTCGGGATGACGTCGTCCCCCAGTTGCCGCCGTGTGATTCCCGCAGTACCATCCCGCCAGTCGGAGTAGCCAGTCCGGCCCGCCATCCCCCCAACGCCGGTTGTTCGTATGCGCAGACTCATCGCTGCCGCACTCTCCTGCATTCTGCTCCTTTCGCTCGCCTCAACCGCCGAAGCTCAGCTCGGGGGCCTGAAGAAGAAGGTTGCCGACAAGGTCACCGGGAAGAAGGACACCGTCGCGGCCGCCTCGACCACCGGGAAGGCCAAGTGCGACAACTCCACGATGGTGATCACCAGTGATGTAGTGGATCGCTACCTGAAGGGGCTGCGGGCTCAGGAGGCCGACCAGCGGAAGATCGCCAGGGAAAAGGGGCCGGTCGGCGAGTATTACGCCGCGTACTTCAAGCGGCAGGACACCGAAAAGCGCAAAGAGGAGTTCGACCTTCGCCGGGGCAAGGATTGGGAGCGCTACAAGGTGCTCTACCCCAGGTTCGTGAAGGGAGATCAGGGCGCCCTGGCCGAGCAGCGGGCTCTGCAGGATTCCCTGGATCCCAACCAGGTCCAGGTCCCCACGGTCGACTGGTCGGAACAGAAGGCATACAACCAGCGGCGCGACAGCGTGGCCTTGGCCGCGAGCGGCTTCTCCGAGTGCGACTGGGGAGCTCAGGGTCTGGGGGAGCGCATTCCGTTCATTATGCGGGCGCTGATGAATGACCCTAACACCCGGGACTTCGGGGGCTACGGGACTACGGCCGAGGCCGCCGTCGTCAAGGCTCGCCTGAACGAGCTGACTGACGCGATGGGGTGGACCGGTGGCCGGGTCGCTCGCACCAGAACCGATGCCGAGCTGGCCCATATCAAGGAAGAAGACGAGAAGCTGGTCCGGTTGTCCATGCTCACCGGGGATCCCTACACCGACTGCGCTACCAAGGTGCAGCAGGACTTCAACAAGGCGCACCAGGCGGAGATGGAGAAGGCGAGTAAGGCGCAGGACATGGCCGCCCTTCAGCGGATCAGCATGCTGATGATGCAGGAGACCGACAAGCAGTGCAAGAAATTCAAGAAAGACTCGAGCGACGACGACGATTGATGAACCGGGCTCACCTCGCGGCAATCACAACGCTGCTGGTCGGTGGCGCTGCTGCCCCGACCGCTCCGATCACCTTTGCAACCGATCGGGGCCCGCTTCGGCTGCTCGACGCCGTTCCAGGTGAGTTGGCCCGCCGAACCAATTGGAAGCTGGGATCCGGTGGTCTGGAGTGGGCCGAGCTGCGGCTGCATGGCCGCGGTGAGGCCAGGCGTACCCGGGTAGTTGCCGCGCGGCTGGATCCCAGCCGATTCGAGCTCACTTTGCTCAACGGGATGGCCCCAGGCGGCTACTTGCGGATCTGGACCATCGATCAGGCGCCCAAAGAGGCTGCCTTCGCCATCAATGCCGGCATGTTCGAAAACGATGGGGTATGGGGCTGGGTGGTGCACGCAGGGAAGGAGTACCGCCCGCCCCGTCGTGGGCCGTTGGCCGCGGCACTGATCGTGGATTCAGCCGGGGCGGTCCGCCTGGTGGATGATGCGGAGGTCGAGCGGATTCGGGCCGGGGGAATGGGAGGGGTGAAAGAAGCTTTCCAGTCGTTCCCGGTTCTGCTCCGGGATCGTGAGCTGCCGGAAATGTTGCGGATCCCGGGTGCCGAAATCCGGCTCGAACATCGCGATGCCCGGCTGGCTGTCGGAGTGGATCAGCAGGGCAGTCTCATCGTCGCCCTCACCAGATTCGACGCTCTCGGTCCAAGCCTCGGCTCGGTGCCGTTCGGTCTTACTCTTCCCGAAATAGCTCTGGTCATGCGCGGGCTGGGCGCAGTCTCGGCCGTGGGTCTCGATGGCGGGGTGTCGGCCCAGATGCTGCTCCGCGACAGTACCGGCGGGGCACACCGCTGGGATGGATTGCGGGAAGTGCCGCTGGGGTTGAGTGCTACGCCAAGATGAAATACGTGAGACGTGAAAGGTGAAATGTGAAAAGGGGCTCCGGCGCAAAGTCAGAGCCCTTTTCACTTTTCAGGTTTCACGCTTTTTCGATCAGATCACCCGCAAGATCGTCTCCCGGCGCTCCGGCCGGATCCCTTTCTCCCGATACATCGCAGCATCAGCCACTCGCACCAGACTATCGGCGTCTCTGCCATCCTCGGGATACATCGCCAACCCGGCGCTGAAGCCGATCGTAAAGATCCTGCCACTCACTTCCACCGGCTGGTTAAACAGCGTACGCAGCGCAATTACCAGCGATTCGGCCACGCTCCGCTCGGGAATCCGTTCGAACAACACCGCGAACTCATCGCCCCCCAGACGCGCCAGGGTGTCGCTTCGGCGCACCCCGGCGGCCAGCCGGTTGCCCACTTGAATCAGGACTTCATCGCCCGCGGCATGGCCGCAGGTGTCGTTCACCGGCTTGAACCCGTCGAGATCGAGATAAAGTACCGCCAGCTTCTCACGTCTCCGACTGGCGCCGGCAATGGCGTGACTCAGCCGGTCGAAGTAGAGCGCCCGGTTGGGCAGTCCAGTCAGCGCATCATGAGTGGCTCGATGGGCTTCCCGCTTGCGGGCTCCTTCCAGTTCGGCCATCAGCCGGTGACGTTCCAGCGAGTGGCGGATGGTGCGGGCCAGTATCCAGCTGTCCACCCGGCCTTTTACCAAATAGTCCTGGGCTCCCGAGCGGAGCGCCGCCATGGCCAGCCGTTCATCGTCATCCCCGGTGAGCACTACAATCGGCACATCGGGACTGGCGTCCCGGAGCCGAGTCAGCGGTTCCAGCCCGTTCCCATCGGGCAGATTGAGATCGAGCAGTATCACCTCGGGCCGCCCTGTCGCCAGTTGGTCGATCGCACTGGCTACGCTGGTGGCTCGAATAAGGTGATAGGGCTCCCCCGGGAGCTCTTCCAGCAGCACACTGAGGAGCAGTGCATCGTCGGGGTTGTCTTCCACCACCATGACGGCGCGGCCCAGGGAAACCGGGTGCGGCTCGCCGGGGGGACCGTCGGCGCCGCCGGGAAAATTCAGCTCGGGAGTTTGCATACCAGAGTCCAGTAGTCCTGCAGTTCACGCATGGTAGCGGCGAAGGCTTCGAAATCGTCCGGCTTGCGGACATAGCTGGCTGCCCCTTCGGCGTAGGCCAGCCGGATATCGGTGAGGCGGTCGCTGACGGTCAGCACGATGACCGGAATGTCCCGCAACCCGGGATCCCGCTTGATGGCCCGCAGGGTCTCGATTCCTCCCAGCTTGGGCATGTTGAGATCGAGCAGGATCAGGTCGGGGCGGAGTGCCTGCTGATAGGGCGGCTCACGCCGGAGGTAGCGGAGCGCCTCGGTCCCGTCTCCCACGACATGACCGATGCGGAGCGACTCGGTGGAGTCGACCGCCTCGCGGGTGAGAACGACCGCGTCATCGCTGTCGTCCACCACCAGCAATTCAATCAACCGCCGGCCGATGCTGGCGCTGGTCATGCGGCCCACTCGTGGTCGGCCGCGAAGGCCACCGTAAACACCGAACCTCCTCCACCTCGGGGCTCCACCCAGGCCCGTCCTCCGTGTCGTTCGGCGATCTGGCGAACGATGGCCAGACCTGCCCCAGTACCGGGAACCTCACGTCCTACTCCTCGTTGAAAGAGTTCGAAGATCCGGTCGGACTGCTCGACCGGCACACCGGGACCCCGATCCAGCACTTGGAACCCGATCAAGCCGTCCTGCCGCCAGGGTGCCACCAGCACTTCGGCCGGACGACCCGCGGCGGGGAACTTCAAGGCGTTGGCCACCAGGTTGTACAGCGCCTCGGTGGCCCAGACTCGCTGGACCTTGATGCTCGGCATCGTGGGTTGGACCGTTACCACCGCATGGGATTCACGGATGGTGCCCTCCAGGCGGGCCAGCACCTCGCGCACCACTTCGTCCCCATCGACCCGGGTCACCGCCGGTTCGGCCTGCCGGGCCCGGGCCAGCAGCTGGATTTCCTCCAGCAACTGGCCCATGCGCCCGGTGGCCCGGACTACCCGCTCGAGGAAGTCATGGCTCTTTTCATCGAGCTGACGGCCGAGACGCTTGGCCAGGAGACGAGAAAAACTTTCGATTGAGCGGAGCGGCTCTTTGAGATCGTGACTGATGACGTGGAGCAGGGTCTCCAGATCACGATTGCGCTGTTCCACGATGGTCCGGTTGCGGGCCGCCTCCAGCTCCAGCCGGCGCCGGGCCGTGATGTCTCGCTTCACTCCCACCGCCCCAATCACCCGGCCGTCGGAGTCGATCACCGGGCCGTAGAGCCGTTCGTGGATCCGAACATCGCCGTTCGCCTGGCGGGTCTCGTCGATGGTGGTGTGTCGTTCGCCGGCCAGGGCTCGGCGCCACGATTCCCTTCCCCGGGCGAGATACTCGGAAGAGTGGCGATAGGCCTGATCGTAGTGCATCCCCGGCACCACCGTGACGCCCTGATTGGCCCGGACTGATTCGACATAGGCCTGGTTCGCCACCACGAAGCGATAGCTGTGGTCGATGGCCACGATGAGATCGGGGGCACTCTCCATGACCGCGTGGAGCCGGGCCCGGGCCGCTTCGGCTTTCACCGTCGTCGCCGTCAGCGCAGTGGTGCGCCGTGCCACTTCCGCGTTCGCCTCCTCTTCGGCCTGTTCCGCTGCTGCCAGGGCCCGGGCGCTGCGGCGTTCGGCACGGTCCAGTTGCCTGAAGGCACGCCAGCCAAACACCAGGAGGGCCCCCAGCAGCACCAGGTTCCGTAACGCGGCGGCTTCCCCGGCGCCCAACAGGCTGAATCGCTCTATCCGGGTCAACAGGAGGACCGCGACCAGCAGCCAGGGCAAATGGAGGAACACCATCCGGCGGGCGGCTGCTCCTGCACTGGTCGGAGAAGTGAACGGACTGCTCACCGGTCCGGCCGGGGAGACCATCAGAATTGCCAGCGAGACCGAGATCAGGCCCAGCGTTGTGGCTGGTGCGATCGACTGATACAGCGGATCGATCTGGGTGAAAAAGTGGGCCTGGTAGATATGGCCCAGCAGCGCCAGCAATCCAATCGCGAAACTGCCGAGGGCCAGGCGCTGCAGCTGGGCCAGGCGACGGCGGTTCCGGCGGAGGCTGAGCAGCACCAGGGAGCAGCCACACAGCAGAAGTCCGCTGCCGCTGACAACCGACATTCGGCCGATGTACTTCGAGCCGTCTGCCGGATGCTGGAAGAGCAGGTTGTCGATCCGGAGATCGATCCCGGTGAGGTATTCGATCAGGGTGGACCCGGATACCACCACGATGACCCCGCTGAGACTGGCGGCCAGCCAATTGGGCCGGGCCACCCGGCGGGCCAGGAGAGCCAGCGCCACGCCGGCCAGCACCTGCAGCACCCCGGTATTGAGGGTCGGGCCGACCCGCAGGATCTCGAGCCTGGTCAGCCACCCCATGATCGCGGCTGTCCCGATAGCGATTGCCGCGGCCGCCAGCCACGACGCCACCAGCCGGAGCCGGTGGGTCAGGGTTGATCGGGCCGGCGAGGGGCCGGAAGCAGGCACGGTCTGGGGCAAGATCAAGGGACCTTTCGGGGGCCAACGTGGGTACCCGGAACGAACTTTGATTATCGGCTGGAAGCCTCCTGGCCTTAACCTCGGGAGACCCTCGCCGGAGCCCCCCTAAGTCTGTTTCTGAAAACGACTTGCATGTCCGTTCCGGAATTGCTTCCGGGACCCGGAACGGGGTATATTCCCGCGTTCTCCGGCCCCCATCCGGCCGCTCCCTTTCTCTCCAGTCTGGACCCGCATGACCGGCCCTTCTCAGAACGAACGGATTCTGCCGCGGCTCATCGAAGAAGAGATGCAGCAGTCGTTCATCAACTACTCGATGAGCGTGATCGTCTCCCGGGCGCTGCCCGATGTGCGAGACGGTCTCAAGCCGGTGCATCGCCGGATTCTGTATGCCATGAACGAGCTGGGCCTGGTGCCGGGCCGGCCCTACAAGAAATCGGCGACGGTGGTTGGAGATGTGTTAGGCAAGTATCACCCGCACGGCGACGGTTCGGTGTACGACGCGCTGGTGCGTATGGTGCAGGATTTCTCGCTGCGTTATCCCCTGATCGATGGCCAGGGCAATTTCGGTTCGGTGGACGGCGATCCGGCCGCGGCCTATCGCTATACCGAGGCCCGCCTCACGCCCATCGCGGTCACGCTGCTGGAGGACATCGACAAGAACACGGTCGATTACCAGGCCAACTTCGATGACCGGCTGCAGGAGCCGACGGTGCTTCCGGCCAAGGTGCCCAACCTGCTGGTCAACGGGTCCAGCGGTATCGCGGTGGGCATGGCGACCAACATCCCGCCGCACAATCTGCGGGAAGTCGCCAAGGCGGCCCAGCATCTGATCGACCAGCCGGAAGCGACCATCGGCGATCTCACCAAGATCATCAAGGGTCCCGACTTTCCCACCGGCGCCTACATCTACGGACGGGCCGGCATCAAGGAGGCGTACGACACCGGCCGGGGCCGGATCCAGGTGCGGGCCCGGGCCCAGATCGAAGAGAAGGAATCGAGCGGCAAGAGCCAGATCGTGGTCACCGAGATTCCCTACCAGGTCAACAAGGAGAACCTGGTCAAGGCGATCGCCGAGCTGGTGATCGACAAGAAGCTGGAGGGGATCAGCGGGGTCAACGACGAATCGGACAAGGACGGCATGCGGATCGTGATCACGCTCAAGCGTGATGCGATTCCCAATGTGGTCCTCAACCAGCTCTATAAGCATACCGCGATGCAGACCACCTTCGGGGTGATCATGCTCGCGCTGGACAAGGGTGTGCCGAAGGTGATGAACCTCAAGCAGCTGCTGGAGCGGTTCATCGAACACCGGCATGAGGTGGTGGTCCGGCGGACCCAGTTCGATCTCGACGCGGCCCAGGCCCGGGAGCACATCCTCGAAGGTCTCAAAATCGCGGTCGACAACATCGATGAAGTGGTCGACATCATCCGGAAGTCGAAGGATGTGCCGGATGCCGATGCCCGCCTGCGCAAGCGCTTCGGGTTCTCGGAGAAGCAAAGCGACGCGATCCTCAACATGCGTCTGGCCAAGCTCACCGGCCTCGAAATCGAGAAGCTGGAAGCCGAGCTGGCCGAAGTCCGGGCCGAAATCAAGGAGCTCAAGAGCATCCTCAACTCCAAGCCCAAGCGGATGGGGATCCTCAAGGACGAGCTGGAGGAAGTCGCCCGGAAGTTCGGCGACGACCGGCGCACCGAAATCCTGGCCGATCAGGGCGATTTCTCGGTGGAAGATCTGATCGTCGAAGAAGACATGGTGATCACGATCTCCCACTCGGGCTACATCAAGCGGATCGCGGTGAGCACCTACCGCCGTCAGCGCCGGGGTGGCCGAGGCTCGGTAGGCGCCACCACCAAAGAAGAGGATTGGATCGAGCACCTCTTCATCGCCAGTACCCATGACTACCTGATGTTCTTCACCGACACCGGCCAGGTCTACTGGCTCAAGGTGCACGAGATTCCCCAGGGCGGGCGGGCCAGGCTGGGCAAACCGGTGGTGAACTGCTTCGCGATCAAGCCGGAAGAACGGGTCGCCGCCACGGTGGCAGTGCGGGAGTTCGCGGCCGACAAGTTCCTCATGTTCGCCACCCGCAACGGCACCGTGAAGAAGACCTCGCTGGCCGAATACGGGAACGTGCGGAGCACCGGGATCCGGGCCATCAACATCGAAGACAAGGACGAGTTGATCGACGTGCAGCTCTGCGAGCCGGAGAGCGACATCGTCCTGGCCACCGCGGACGGCATGAGCATCCGGTTCCACCAGGGCGATGTGCGCGAGATGGGCCGGGTGGCCACCGGGGTGAAGGGCATCGAGCTGGAGAGCGACGACCGGGTGATCGGTATGGTGGTAATCCGCCGGGATGCGACCCTGCTGGTGGTGAGTGAGAAGGGCTTCGGGAAACGTTCCGAGCTCTCCGATTACCGGGTCCAGAAGCGGGGCGGCAAGGGCATCATCACGCTCAAGAAGACCGACAAGACCGGGGCCCTGGTGGCCCTGATGGAAGTGCAGCCGGAGGATGAGCTGATGCTGATCACCAAGCATGGCGTGATCATCCGTTCGCCGGTGGAGGGTATCCGGGTGATCAGCCGCAATACCCAGGGGGTGAAGGTGATGAACCTCGATGCCGGCGATACCGTGGTCGATGTAGCCCGGGTGGTGAAGGAGGATGAGGAGGGCGCCGAGGGCGAGGATGCGCCGGCTGAGGTGGAAGAGTGAGTACCGGATACCGGGTACCGAGTACCGAGTTGCTCGAGACTGATCTCGGTACTCGGTACTCGGTACTTTCAGTTTCCTTGCCCGTCATCTCTTTCGCCGGTACCTTCGCCTCGTGACCCAGCCCGTCGTGACCCAACCGCCGGTTTCCCTCGACGCGATCCGGGCCGCCCAGCGGGCCCTCGCCGGCGTGGCGGTCCGGACCCCCATGGTCGAGGTGGCCGGCCGGCCTCTCTTCCTGAAGTGTGAGCACCTGCAGCCGATCGGCGCCTTCAAGATCCGGGGCGCCTTCACCGCCATCGACCGGCTGGGCAACGAGCGGCGGGCGTCCGGCGTAGTTACTTCATCGAGCGGCAACCACGGGCAGGCCGTGGCCTGGGCCGCCAAGCGCTTCGGAATCCGGAGCGTAGTGGTGATGCCCGAGTCCGCCCCCGGTGTGAAGGTGGCCGGGGTGAAGAGCCACGGGGGCGAAGTGGTCTTCGCCGGCCGGATTCGCTCCCCCGAGCAACAGGTCCGGGCCGACCGTTTCGCCAGCGAAGAAGGGTTGATCATGATCCCGCCCTTCGATCACCCCGACGTCATCGCGGGCCAGGGAACCGCCGGACTCGAAATCCTCGATCAAGTCCCCTCGGTCACCACCATCCTGGTGCCGGTGGGCGGGGGCGGACTGCTCTCCGGGATCACCGCGGCCATCAAGGCCCTCAAGCCTTCGGTCGAGATTATTGGGGTTGAGCCTTCCGGGGCTCCCAAGCTTTCGGCGGCGCTGGAGGGTGGCAAGCCGGTGGTACTGGGCCCCACCGAGAGCGTGGCCGACGGACTGCTGACCCGCTCGATCGGGGCGCTACCCTGGGCGGTGATCCAGCCTCACGTCCACCGGGCGATCACGGTCTCCGACCCCGAAATCGGTACTGCGGTGCGCTGGCTCTACGATCACCAGGGTCTCCGGGTCGAGCCCTCCGGGGCGGTGACCATGGCCGCGGTGCTCTCGGGCCGGATCGAGACGAAGCAGGCAACCGTGGCGGTGTTGAGCGGCGGGAACGTCGACCCCGACGTCTTCCAGCGGCTGGTGGCCGGATGAGTCTTGCCCCCAAAATCCTGGTGGCCGACGACGATCAGGCGCTCACCCGGACTTTGTCGTGGATCCTCAAGGAGAATGAGTACGATGTCGTCACCGTCACCAGCGGCGAGCACCTGCTCGACCGGCTGCGAGGCGACCAGTACGATCTCCTGCTGCTCGACATCATGATGCCCGGAGCCGACGGGCTGCAGCTGCTGGAACGGGTCAAGGGAGACCCTGCGCTCCGCCACGTGCCAGTTCTGATGATTTCGTCCATGCCCCCCGAAGAGGCGACGGTACGGGCCCTGGGACTGGGCGCCGCCGATTTCATCTCTAAGCCGTTCCGGGTCCGGGAACTGCTGGCCCGGGTGAAGGCTCATCTCCGGGTGGGGCGGGAGCTGAACCAGGCCAGGGCCGAGGCCCGGACCCGCTCCGAGATGGTAGACATCCTCCAGGAAGTGACGGCTTCACTCAAGCCGGAGGAGATCTACCACATCCTGGTGCGCCGGGTGGCCCGGGGACTCAAGATTTCGAAGTGCTCGCTGATCTTCGCCACCCCCGGTGAAGAAGAGGCGACGGTGGTTGCCTCATATGAGAATCCGATGCTCCGCAATCTGCGGATCGGTCTCAATCGGTACCCCGAAATTCGCCTTGCCCTCGACACTCGGCAGACCGTGCTGGTCACCGACGTTTCAACCGATCCGCTGTACGCCGAGGCGCGCACCGAGTGGGAAGAAGAGGGATGGCAGGTGCCGACCCGGTCGGCCATTGCCATTCCCTTTGTGATGAAAGATCAGCGGGCCGGGGTTTTCTTTCTCCGGACCACGGCGGAGGACACCCCGCTGAATCATTCCGATGTGGCCTTTGCCGAGCAGGTGATCAAGGCCGCCTCGCAGGCGCTGGATAAGGCGTACGATCTGGAAAGCGCGGTGCTGGGCCGGGAACAGATGAAGGCGCTGGCCGAGACCGATCCGCTGACCGAGACCTACAACCGCCGGGCGTTGGCCGAGAAGCTGGTTCAGGAAATCGAGCGGGCCCATCGTTACAACACGACGTTAGCCTGCTTGATGATCGACGTGGACAACTTCAAGCACATCAATGACGCTCACGGTCACATGGTGGGCGATAGTGTGCTGAGACAATTGGGCGCGATTCTCCGGCGGGAACAGCGAACGGTGGACATCGTGGCCCGCTATGGCGGCGAAGAGTTCGTGGTGCTGCTGCCGGAGACCGCTTCGAGCGGCTCGAGAATCTTCGCCGACCGGGTGCTCAAGAAAGTCGCCACCCAGAATTTCGGCGAGGGCGACCGGGTGGTCCATGTGACGATCAGTGTCGGGATCTCCAGCTATCCCGACGAACGTGTAACTGACGGCGAATCGTTGCTCCAACTCGCCGATCAGAACCTTTACAAGGCCAAGCTGGACGGCCGGAATCGATATCGCGATTGAGCAGTCGCCGTTGTCCCCGCTGTAACCGGGTCTATTCCGATCCCGCCCGGTTCTGCCCCCAGGATGGCAGCCCTCTGGTGGAGGTTGCCGGCGCTTCGCCCGCACCCGCAGCCGAAGGCGGCCAGACCAGCGCTGGCTTGCGCACCCTGGTGCGGCAGGCCGCGCTCAAGCGGGGCCCGGGACTCGACAAGGCGAGCACCCTCACCAATCAGTTGCTGGATCAGCGCTATCAGGTGGGGAAACGGCTGGGTGAAGGCGGGATGTCCTACGTCTATCTGGCCAAGGACGTCACCAACACCGAGACCGTCGCCATCAAGGTGCTCACGCCCAAGCTCAAGGAAGACAAGAGCTCGGTCGAGCGGCTCCGGCGCGAAGCCGGTCTGGCGATGCGGCTGGACCATCCCAACGTCTGCAAGATCTTCCGGCTGGGTGAGACCGAAGACGGTCTGATCTATCTGGTGATGCCCTATCTCCCCGGCGAGCTGCTCTCGGACCGGGAAGTCCGTTCCGGAGCGCTGGCGGTCGACTTCGGAGTACCGCTGCTGGTCCAGATGTGTCGGGGGCTGCAGCACGCCCACGATCTCCAGATCGTCCACCGCGATCTCAAGCCGGAAAATGTCATGCTGGTTCCCGACGACAAGGGACCGGGTGGGGTCCGCGCGGTGATCATGGATTTCGGTCTGGCCAAAGAACGGCGCCAGGAACCGGAAGTCGCCAAGCTCACGGCCACCGGCATCGTGCTCGGCACACCCGAGTTCATGAGCCCGGAACAGATTCGCGGCAAGGCACTCGATGCCCGGAGCGATGTCTACGCCCTCGCCATCGTCGGATTCGAGATGTTCACCGGGCAGCTGCCGTTCCAGGGCCGCAGCGCGCAGGAGATGATGATCGCCCGGCTCCGGGGTAAGCCCAAGACGCTCCGGGACGTGAAACCGGATTTGCCCAGCCGGCTGGAACAGGTGCTGACCAAGGCGATGGCGCTGGATCCGGCCGATCGTTTCCCGACCATGACGGCGTTCGCGGAGGCGCTGGAGGGTGCCGAGGAGTCTGGGGTGTTTGCCCGGCTTTTTCGTAAGTAGTTCGCGATCGCCGGATCTGTTGCAGGATTTCAGGATAAAGGGGATTTGAAGGATTAGTGTTGTTGTTTTTCAACCTCGCAACAATCCTTTCAATCGTTTCTCCAATCCTGTAATCCTGTTCCCCAACTCTGCCTTCGATTCGAAGAACGGATTCTGCACAACTGGAGGGGTGGATGAAAAGAGGATCGATCTCTACGCTGATGGTCGCGTTGACCGGCCTGGTGGCTGGGGTTGCCGCGACCTTGTTGTTTAACTCCAACGAGAGAATGGAGATTTACGAGCGGGGGCAGGCGACCACTCACGGTGAGTGGGTCAAGATCGCCAACCCTTCGGGCGACTCGATCCGGATGTACGTCGCCTACCCCGAGCGGAAAGACAAGGCGCCGGCCGTGATCGTGATCCACGAGATCTTCGGTCTTACCGACTGGGAACCCAGTGTGGCCGACCGGCTGGCTGCGGCAGGCTACGTGGCGGTGTTGCCGGACCTGCTGTCTTCCCGTTTTGGAACTACTCCCGCGAGCCCTGACTCGGGACGCAAACTCACTGCGATGCTGGTGCCTGCCGCAGTGACCGCCGATCTCGATGCCGCCTACGCTTACGTCAACAGCCTGCCTTCGGTGAAGAAGGACGATATCGGGACGATCGGCTTCTGCTGGGGTGGGGGCCAGAGTTTCCGCTACGCGACCACCAATCCCAGGCTCAAAGCGGCTGTGGTCTGCTACGGTCCGCCGCCGGACAGCACCGCGTTCCCCAACATCAAAGCCAAAGTTCTGGGCGTCTACGGAGAAGACGACGCCCGCATCAATGCCTCAACTCCCGAGGTCGAGCGGCAGCTCAAGGCGCTCAAGGTGAACTACAAGTACGACATCTATCCCGGCACCGGGCATGGATTCCTGAAGCCGGGCCGGAAGGGATCCGACACGCCGGCGGTAGAGCAGGCGTGGGGCCGGATTCTCGGGTTTTACAAGGAGAATCTTTAATGGCCACTACAACAACTCGTGCAGCCCCGCGGTCTGCAGCAACCGCGCGTAGCGTGGATCAATCGCAAGCCCGTGATAATCGTAGGGCAAGTCGGTCAGGATCCTCCGCAGTCTCCCCGGCCGCCGGTGATAGGCCCGCTCCACCCAGTCCATCGCCTGCCGCCACTCGCCCAGTTCGGCCAGCACGATGATCACCTTGTCGGAGAGCTGCCGGCTGCCGGCCTTGTCCTGAAAGGGATCCTCCACCTCGCCCCGCGCCAGTAACGCAGCCAGCTCGGCACGCAGGTCGGCTTCCCGCGCGGCACTCCATCCTTCGCTCGCCATCCTGGCATCCAGCGCCGCCATCCGGGCGGTCTCCTGACGGGTCCCCAGCATGGCGCGGCGGGCCGCCAGGGCCTCGTCGTGGCGGCCGGCCCGGTGACAGCTCATCTCCAACCGCTCCCGGGCCGCGTCATACCCGGGAGAGAGACGCAGCGCCTCGCGCAGCGGCCGGATCGCTTCGTCGTAGCGGCCCATCGTCATCAACACGTCGGCCAGGCCGACCCACATGAACGGTGCCTTGGGCGCCATATCGACTGCGGCCCGCATCTCGGCCAGTGACTCCTCCAGCCGGCCGGCGATCTTGAGCCACGCCCCGTAGAGCCGGCGAGCCGGCGGATTGTCGGGTGAGAGCTCGGCCCCGCGCTTGAGTTCGGCCCCACCCATCTCGAATTCATCATCCCAGTAGAGGAAGGTGGTCCCCAGCGCGGTGTGGACCTCGCCCACACTGTCGTCGAGCGCCAGTGCCTTCATTCGCATCTCTTTTGCGGTCTGCTCCGCTGCCGGCAGCGGAGTAAAGCCGCGAATGCCCAGTACGTGGATGACGTCGGAAAGCGCCACCAGCACCTGAGGATTCTCGGGGGAAAGGGCGTGGGCTTTCTCGAGATAGATCTTGGCCAGCTCCAGCTTGTCGCGGGTGCCGGCGCCGCCATGCATCGAGGCGGTGTAGATCGAGATCCCCTTGTGGTAATAGCTCAGCGCGTCGACTGCACCGATCCAGAAGGCGCCCAAGGGCGGCGGAGGCATCGGCTCGGGAGTCGAAGGGCGGCCGCCCTTGTTCACCACCCGGGTGGGGGAAGGAGTCTCACCCGACGTGCTCCCGACCCGGCGCAGCCGGTCGAGCACCGCGGCGGCGTTGGGTGGACGATCGTCCCGCTTCTTCGACATCAGGTCGCGCACCAGCGAATCCAGCTCCTCGGAGACTTCCGGGCGATGGGTCCGCACCGAGGGGATCGGCTGGGTGACGTGAGCCACGATCAGGGCCATCGACGTGGGGGCCTGAAACGGGGTCTTGCCGGTGAGCAACTCGAACATCATACAGCCGAGGCTGTAGAGATCGGTCCGGCCGTCGAGACTGGAGACCCGTGCCTCGGCCTGCTCGGGACTCAGGTAGTGCGGGGTGCCCACCACCAGGCCATTCTCCGTAAGCCGGCTCCGGTCGCCCGACTCTTCGGCCGAATAGGCCACGCCGAAATCGGCCAGCAGGGCGCGACCCCGATAACAGAAGATGTTCTCCGGTTTGACGTCCCGATGCACCGCGCCCATCGCGTGGGCGTAGCCCAGCGCTTCAGCCAGATCAGTGACGATCCGAATGACTTCCTGGATCCCCATGGCGCCCTCGCGCTCCAGCCGCTGGCGCAGGGTAGGGCCGTCGATGAACGGCATGACGTAGTACAGCGAGTCGCCCACCTGGCCCGAATCGAACAGGGGGACCAGGTTGGGGTGCACCAGTCTGGCGGTGAGGTGGATTTCCCGGCTGAAACGTTCGGCTCCCAGCGCCGAGGAGATTTCCGGGCTCAGGATCTTGAGGGCGACCGCCCGATCCAGCCGGGTATCGTGGGCCAGAAGCACGGTGCCCATACCCCCGCGGCCAAGCTCCTGCTTCACATCGAAGCGGTGTTTCAGCGCGGCGCGGACATCGACTGGCGACTTTGCCATGGGCGACTAAGATACCCCCCGCCAAGAACATGCGGAACTTCCGTCCACATCCTCCTCGGCCATGATCTACCATATCGTGTGTTTCCGGTTCAAACCCGACACGCCCGCCGAAGCGATTGCGGCAGCCGGAGCGGCGCTGAAGGCGATGAATGGGAAGATCCCGGGGATCGAGGGGGTGCTCTGGGGTCCGAATCTGGGGCCGAGCGCCGCCGAGTATTCGCACGTCCTGACTGTCATGCTGGACAGTATGGACAGTTTGACGCCTTATCTGGAGCATCCGGTACACAAGGCTGTCATCGCGGATCACCTGGCGCCGATCCGGATAGCTCGTTTTGCGATTGATATTGAGGTGTAGAACTAGACCTACGTCATCCCGACCGTAGCGAGGGAACTGCTCCGGGCTGAGAGGATCCTTCCATCTCGCTTCGCTCGATGTCAGGATGACGTGAACCTTGGTGAGCCATGATCGCCACGCTGCTACTTGCCATCCAAGTCGCCCAGGACCCGCTCGCGGTCCGGGCCGACACCCTGCGCCCTCGGCACGACGCGATTCATCACGACATCACCATTGTCGTGAGTGATACCAGCACTCACATACTCGGCATGGTTCAAACCACCTGGTTGCTCAAGTCGGCTGAGCCGGTGGAAGTGCAGCTCGATTCGGCGTTCCGGGTGATCCGGGTGCTTACCGATGGTGAGGGCGATACCCGGATGGGCCGGATCACCTTCGCCATCAATCCGGGCGGGGGAGTGTACATCCCCCACAAGAAACAGGCGGGCGATACGCTGCACACCACCATTCGGTATCACGGACCAGTGACCGATGGTCTGGTCTTCGGCACCGACCCAGCCGGGCGCCGTACCCTGTTCGCCGACAACTGGCCCGACCGGGCCCATCGCTGGCTCCCCATCGAGGATCATCCCAGCGACAAGGCAACCGTCACGTTTCACGTAGAGGTCCCGGCGGGCATGCAGGTGATCGCCAATGGGGTGCGCTGGAAGATCGACTCGTTGCCCCGCGGCAAGACGGTCTGGCACTTCGATATGAAGCAGCGGATCTCGACCTACGGCATGGTGATCGGGGCCGGCCGACTGGCGACCACCGATCTTCCCGATGCGGCCTGCGATATCAAGTGTGTTCCGGTATCGGTGGTGACGTATCCGGAGGATTCAGCCTGGGCCGTGAACGGACCGTTCAAGCGGGCGGGGGAAATCGTTACCTGGTTCAGTTCGCTGGTGGGGCCCTTTCCCTATGACCGGCTCTCTCACGTCCAGTCCACCACGATCTTCGGGGGAATGGAGAATCCTACCGCCATCTTCTACGACACCAAAGCCTACAGCAGCAAGAAGCTGAGTGAAGAAACCGTGGCGCACGAAACCGCCCATCAATGGTTCGGCGACGCGGCCACCGAGGACGACTGGCATCATCTCTGGCTGTCGGAGGGGTTCGCGACCTACTTCGGCGCCCTGTGGGTTCGCCATGTAAGTGGCGACACCGCTTTCAAGCGCCGGATGCAGGAACACCGGACCGCAGTGATCAACTCCAAGGTTACTACCAGACCGATCATCGACACCGCGGCGAAAGATCTGATGGGGTTGCTGAACACCAACAACTATCCCAAGGGCGCCTGGGTTCTGCACTCGCTCAGGGGGATGCTGGGCGATTCGGCTTTCTTCGGCGCTCTCCGGCAGTATTACCTGCTCTACCGCGACAGTACCGCTTTGACGTCCGATCTGGTGCAGGTGGTCAACCGGGTCGCGGGGAAGGACCTCACCTGGTATTTCGTGCAGGCGCTGACCCAGCCGGGATACCCCAGGCTGGACGTGAGCTATTCGCTCAAGAAGGGCAAGCTGGCCATCACGGTGAAGCAGGTGCAGCCGGCCGAATGGGGGATGTACCGGATCCCTGGCCTGGTCATTCAGGTGGACGGGAAGCCGGTAAAGGTTGATCTGACCGGTGCGACGGCGACGGTTTCGGTTGCCATGAGGAAGCCGCCGAAGCAGGTGGTGGTCGATCCGGCCGGGTGGTGGCTGATGGAAGCGAATGTGGCGGAGGCCAGGTGAGGGGAAGGCGGACAGGCGGACAGACGGACACACGGACATTACTCTGGTGCCTGGCTTTGATGTCCATTGTCGCTTGTCGAGGGACTCTCTCGCCGCTGTCGAACAAGCTCAAGATCGGGCAGGACTCGTATTTCGTCTTTGTCGCGGATGGGGAAGACGGGAAGGGAGATCTGTTTGCCTCGCCGGCGGAGGGAGGCAATGCGTTTCAGGTCACGTTCACCCGAGTCGATGAGCGGGTCCCGGCGCTTTCCCCGGACGGATCGATCCTGGCATTCCTGCGCAGCCGCAGCGCGGAGGACTCGAACTCTTCGCTGGTCATCCTGAATCTGTTGAATGGGGCCGAGCGTCGAACCGACGCGCCTGCCGGAGCGAGTGCGGTGGCGTGGTCGCAGGACGGTACTTCTATCCTGGTGCGGACTCCATCGGGGATCGGCAGCACGGCAGCCCCGCCCCAGCCGCTCGCCCTGGCACCGGTTTCGGGGGCCGAACTGGCAATCGCCGACTCCGCCTTTCGCGCCACTTTCGGCGATCCTCCTCTGGGTGAGGTGCTCACCTGTTCGTCCGGCCGAGGGGTGTGCGCTCGTCTTACCAGCGGCGATTCGCTGACTCTGGCTCCAGAGGGGTCCCAGCCGGTAAGCTGGAGCAGTGATTCGGTGGCCTATCTGGAGGGCGGAGCGTTCGTGGTACGGCCGTTGGCGGGAGGTCGGACCCGGACGATCCGGTGGAGTACTCAGGTCAGGAACCCGAGGGGGCTGACGTACTTCCCAGGGAACTACGTGAAGCGTGAAAAGTAAAAAGTGAAAAGGGGTTCCTAACCGATCCACGTTTCACTTTTCACGTTTCACTTTTCACGTAGTTGGCGTTCTAGTTCCCCGCCCCCGCAGTCGGCTTCGCCGCAATCGCGTCCCACGCGGCCTCGAGCGCCATGTTCACCGGTGCACTCTCCGCAGTCCACTCGCCCGAAGCAACCCGCTCAGCCGCATAGCCAACGATCGCCAGCCACACCGAGGCCCAAAGCTCGGCCGGGCCGGGCCTGACCTGTCCATCGGACTTCCCCATCGCCACCAGCTGGACCAATCCATCCACAAAATCGCGTCGCAATCCCCGGCTCTGCTGATCCAGGAAGGGCTCGTGTGCGGTGGAGAGGAGCATGTGGATGATCGGGGGGTCGGCCGCTGCCGTATCGGTGAGGGTCTTGGCCAGCAGGGCGAGCCGCTCGGGGCCTCGGCGCAGCCGGTCGCTGTCGAACCCTTGGATGACTCCGACCGCCCACCGATGGGCTCGGCGATACACCTCGTTGAGGAGATGCTCTTTGCTGGTGAAGTGCCGGTAGATGGTTCCTTCCGCCACTCCGGCGCGTTCAGCCAGCGCAGGCGTGGTGGTACTCAGAAAGCTGCTGGCTCCGTACAACTCCAGCGCGGCGCGCAACAGGCGCTCTTTGGTGGCCTCACCGTCTCGGCGGGTGGTGCGGGCGGTGGTCATGGGGGAAATAAGGGCGGAAGGGCGGAAGGGCGGAAGGGCGGAACGAGGGAACTCACGAAGTCTTCATGGAACCCCTACCATCCCCTGCTAGTTTCAACTGAACTGAAATGTCGAGGGTGTGGACATGCTGGACTTCGGATCTCTCTGGCAGCAGGCGCTGCCTTTTCATGACTACGTCGCCACCACGGCCGAGCAGCATCGCGGGCTGTGGGAAGGCGTGTACCGGCTCGCTCGGGTGCCGGAGTGGGCTGGATCGGTGATTCCGTCGGGGCAGACTCGCCACCTTCTGGTCATCGCTGAGGATTGGTGCGGAGACGCGGTGAACACCGTCCCGGTGCTGCAGAAATGGGTCGAGGCGGTGCCCAGTCTATCACTCCGGGTCCTGCAGCGGGATCAGAATCCGGAGTTGATGAACCGGTATCTGACCAACGGTTCCCGGTCGATCCCGATCGTGATTGGACTGGACGAGGATTTCAACGAGCTGGGCCATTGGGGCCCCCGGCCCACTGAACTGCAGGCCTGGGTTATGGCGAACAAGGACACCATGCCCAAGCCTGAGCGGTACAAGGAGGTTCGTCGGTGGTACGCGCGCGACCACGGCGAGAGCACGATCCGGGAAGTGGCGGCAGCCCTGGAGGTTCGGCAAAGCGTCCCGTAATCGGCTGCCGCCATCCCGAGCGGAGCGAGGGATCCCTCAAAGCCTAGAACGACCAGCCCGATCCCGCGCTGAACTGGAACCCGTCTGGACCGCCGGCGAAGTTGAAGGTCCAGATGGTGAAACGCAGTATCCTGATCGCTAACCCGCCGCCCGCGCCCACCTTCATATCCTCAGTGGTCAGCTTGAAATCTTCCTGCTCGAAGACCCGGCTGGCATCGACGAATCCAAACAGAGTGAAGGCCCCGAAATCGCCCAGGTCCAGCAGATTGTGGCGAACTTCGGCGCTGGACAGCAGCACGCCCTTGCCGACCAGCCGCTGAAAGGCGAGCCCCCGGTTGGAATTGGTGCCACCCACCACATTCACTTCACCTTCCCACACCGGCATTTCGTAGCGGGCGTTGAGCGGCGCCTTGCTGGAGAGACCCGAGCCGGCCACCCGCGCAGCCAGCACCGTCCCTTCCCGGATAGAGACGTAGCCACGGACATCGGCAGTGATACGTGAGTATCCGTCACCGCCGGTGCCCCCACCCACCGAGGCCTGGGCGAAGAGACCGTTGGTGGTATTGAACTCATTGTTCCGGGTATCGAGCACCAGACTAACCCGACCGCGGACGTCGGTGTCGGTCACATCCTTGGTACCGAAGTCGGTGCGAAAGAGCGAAGGATCCGAGAGATCGCCCAGGTTGCTGTGCTCCACGCCGCCCGCGCCGGCTATCCAGAGCGGCCCCTTGATCCGTCGGGAAATTTCCAGATTGCCGAAATAGCGGGTCCGCCGAGCCTCGTAGTAGTGCGGCTGGCTCTTGGTGACCAGATCCTCGTCGTTCCTGGTGTCGTTGCCGAGACCGAAGTAACCGAAGCGGGTCTCCCGGGTCGTTCCCAGGTTGGCCAGCAGGCGCCAATCTTTCTTGAGTAGCGGCGCGTGGAACCGGGCGACCGCCATCCGTGCACCGGTGAATCCCTGGCCCAGATCGATCGAAAACAATCCGGCGTAGTTGGACCGGGCGAAGTAGTCAGCCGCCTTCCGCTCCTCCAGGTGCAGCGCGATCAGAGGAAAGTTGTTTCCCAGCGACGGGAAGAACGGATAGAAGCTGTTCCTCCAGGGCGCGTCGTTGGGTTCGTCCTGAGCGGCGAGTGTGCCGGGACTGATTGCCAGCCCGAGTGCGAGCCCGCCGGCCAGCCAGCGCAGCGTCTTCCCCGGACGAGTGACCTGAATCATGAGTCAGCCTTATCGAAGAGAAATGCCGTGTCACGCAGCGAAGTGGTGCCATCGTATGCGGCGTACCGGCTGGGATAAATCGAGGCGCTCCCCACTTCGCCCTTCTTGTTGAGAGCGTAGAAGTTGAGCTGATACCGGGGCCGCCCGTTGGGATTGAGCAGCCGTGGCGGAGTCAGCGAAATGACCCGCTTGAGAGTCTCCAGCGCCGCATCGGTCGGGCTCTTCCCCCGGCGCATGAAGTCTACCGTCAGGAAACTGCCGCAGGCCATGATGTTCGCCTCACCGAGCCCGGTGGAACCCGCCGCCCCGATTTCGTTATCGGTGTACTGACCGGCTCCGATGATCGGAGAATCCCCCGCCCGTCCGGCGATCTTGAATGCCAGACCGCTCGTGGTTGTGATCGAAGAAATCTCACCCTGCCGGTTCACCAGATTGAGATTGCAGGTGCCGGTGGGCCGAGCCATCGGAGGGGCCGACTCGGGGACGTCGAGATAATCGTCTTCGTGACCCCGGTTGGCCCGCCAGCGCAACCACTTCTCCCGGGAAGACTGGGTCAGCAGGTCCTCCTCCTTGAACCCGTAGGAGAGGGCGAACTTCTTGGCGCCTTCTCCGACCAGCAGAACATGATCGGTGTACTTGAGAACCAGCCGGGCCACTTCGCTCGGGGTCTTGATCCCCTCGAGCGCCGCCACCGCACCGGCCCGCTTGCTGGGCCCATGCATGCAGGAGGCATCCAGCTGCACCACGCCGTCTTCGTTGGGAAGCCCACCGTAGCCGACTGAATCATCGGTGGGATCCAGCTCGGTGATCTTTACTCCCTCGACGATCGCATCCAGCGTGTCGGTTCCCCCTTCCACCAGCCGGATCGCCAGCGAGATCCCCCGTTCCGAGTTGGCCGATCCGACCGCTGCCGGACGGCTTGCCGTTGGAATGATGATGCTCGGCGGGGCGACCGGACGTACCAGTGCGCCGGCGGCGAGTGCGGCTCCAGTCTGGCCCAGAAAATCCCGGCGACTGACGGAATCAGACACGGACGGCTCCACGTATAGGGAAGGGGAAAGCGGTCGTGAGGCAGGGATTTAGACACCGGTCGGCGCTCCTGTCAACTTGCCGCGCCGCCGGCCGCTTCCTAAGTTGCCGCGACCTCTCACCGGTATCGATTCTCCCTCAACACCCGCCGTGAGAACTACCATCCGACGCCCAGCATCCCGGCTCTGCCTCGTTGCTCTGATTGTCGCAGCAGTCCCCAGACCGCTCGCTTCCCAGGAACCGATCGACACCGGCGCCATTCGCCGAATTCGAGAAGAGGCGGCCGATCGATCCCGGGTGATGGAGACGGCGCTGGGCCTCTCCGACTTGGCCCCGCCCCGACTAGCCGGCTCACCAGGGTACCTGGTCTCGGCTCGGTGGGCCCGGGACCGGTTACGCTCCTGGAATGTCCCTTTAGCCCGGCTGGAACCGTGGGGCCGGAACACGTCGAGTTGGGTCCTTGATCGCTTCGCTCTGGAGATGGTCTCCCCCTGGTATCTCCATCTCACCGGGTTCCCTCGAGCCTGGAGTCCCGCCACACCCAAGCCGGTGACCGGACCGGTTGTTCTGGCCCAGATCTCATCCGACAGCGACATGGCCCGCTACCAGGGCAAGCTTCGGGGGAAAATTGTATTGAATGGCAGACTGAAGCCCATCGAACGCTCTCCCGCGCCGCTTCAACGCTTGAGCGAAGCTGAACTGGACAGTCTCTCGACACTCACCGATCCGGGTGAACCAGCCAGCGCCGATGCCGACATTCAACCGTGGCTTGCCGAGTTGGCCCACGTTCGCAAGCTCGCGGCCTATTTCAAGACCGAAGGTGCGCTGGCAGTGGTCGAGGCCAGCGGAGTGGAAACGTCCCTGCGGGTTGACGGTTTCTTCGAGTATCCCTCGGCTCTTTGGGCATCGGTCCCCAGTTTCCTGGTCACCCGGGATCACTTCAATAGGTTGGTGCGGCTGGTCGAGGCCGGTCAGCCCGTGCGCATTACTGCGTCGCTCAGCTCCCGGATGGTTCGGCCCGATTCGGTGGGTTACAACGTGATCGCCGAAATCCCCGGCACCGACCTGCAAGATCAGGTCGTGCTGATCGGCGGCCATCTGGACAGCTGGATCGCAGGCAGTGGAGCGGGTGATAACGCGGCCGGCTGCGCGGTGGCAATGGAAGTGTTCCGGATCCTGATGGCCCAGGGATTCAAACCTCGGCGTACTATTCGGCTGGCGCTGTGGGATGCCGAAGAACCGAGTGAGGACTACGCCGGTTCCATCGGCTATGTCCGCCGCAACCTGGCCGACCCGAAGACCGGAACGCGTCTCCCCGCCTACGATCGCTTCTCGGCCTATCTCAACCTGGACAACGGCAGCGGCCGGATTCGGGGGATCTACCTGCAGGGCAACAAAGGGGCCCGGTCCCTCTTCGAATCCCTGTTGGCTCCCTTCGCCGATCTGGGCGCCAACCATGTGACGCTCGCCGCCACCGGGGAAACCGATCACATTTCATTTGTGGCGGTCGGGCTCCCCGGCTTTCAGTTCATCCAGGACCCGCTCGACTACGACACTCGCACCCATCACAGTCACCTCGACACCGGCGATTACCTGGTCGAAGATGATCTCAAGCAGTCGGCAGCCGTCATGGCATCGGTGGTGTATCACCTCGCGATGCGTGACAGCCTGGTTCCCCGCCGGTAAATGACCTGGGGCCGACGCTTTCTCCCCGATGTCGGCGATGTGCATCCCGAGCTGCTGACAGACCGGGGTGAACACTCGCTGGCACCCGAGGCGGTCGAGCAGCTTCTCGCACTGGCCCAGTCACGGCTCCGCTCGATCTTTCGGACCGTTGAACCGGTCACCGTCGTGCCCACCCCGGCCGGAATGCTGCGGGAAATCGGGCTCCGGGCCACTATCGAACATCGAGTGCTGGTGCTGGTCACCGGGGCCGAGAGTGCCGCCCTGGCTGATACTGCCGAATTGCTGGGTGCCGAAGTCGTGAGGCTGATGGTGCACCCCGGGCAAGCAGTCGAACCGGATCAGCTGCAGCACTTTATCGCCAGTCCTCCAGTCGATAGCGTGGCGCTGGTTCATTCGGAGCCGAGCACTGGAGTGCTGGCCCCGCTGGAACAGCTGGCTCAGGTCGTCCGGGCTCGCAAAGAACTGGTGCTCTTTGTCGATGCCACCAGTTCGCTGAGTGCTGCACCACTGGAGACCGATCAGTGGGGCCTCGACTTTGTGCTTGGCTCGACCAACGGCCCGCTCGGGCTTCCTCCCGGGCTCTCCTTTGGAGCAGCCTCTTCCCGCTTGCTGGCCCGGACTCGGGGGCTATCGGGGCGAGGGGTCCTGCTGGACTACCTGACTCACTACAACGCCAGCGTCACCGGCACTCTGCTGACTCCCATCGATCCCGGCCTCACTCTGGCTTTGGATCGGCAGCTGGAACGGATCGAACGCGAAGGCCTGGAAGCCCGCTGGTCCCGCCATCGCCGGCTGAGTGAAGTGGTCCATCGCTGGGCCGAAGGGCGCACCGATCTCGGGTTACTGGCCGCTTCCGGCCGACGTTCACCCACCGTAACCGCCATTCGGCTCAAACCACCTCATTCGGCTCTCGACGTCGCGGCCAAACTGCTCAGATTAGGCTGGGAGATCGGTGCGGCCGACGATGATCAGGGCGGGGTGCTCAGTATCGGCCACATGGGTGACGTGACCCTGGAGCAGATGACTGAGCTGCTCGACGGGTTGGAGAAGGCCCTCCGGTAGAAGAATTCAGGAGCTAGCGATGGGTGTCTCTGCTGCCGCGGTTCCCGGTGATCCGATTGCCTCGAACCGGGCTCGCTTTCGTCTGGAAAGCGTCGATGTACTCCGCGGCATCGTCATGATCATCATGGCACTGGACCATGTGCGCGACTTCTTCGGCAACTACGCCCAGAGCCCTACCGATCTGGCAACCACCACGCCGGCGCTCTTCTTCACCCGCTGGATCACCCACTTCTGCGCTCCAACCTTCTTCCTCCTCACCGGAGTCGGCTCCCGCATTTCGCTGCGGAACAAGTCGGCCGCTGAGCTTTCCCGGTTCCTGGTGACTCGAGGGTTCTGGCTGGTTTTTCTCGATGCCGTGGTGGTCCGTTGTCTGGGTATGCAGTTCAATTTCGACTACCGGGTCACCGTCCTGAATGTTCTCTGGGCCCTCGGCTGGTCGATGGTCGGTCTCTCGATTCTGGTGCGCTTCTCGCCCAAGGTCCCGTTGATCGTGGGCGTTGTGCTTATTCTGGGGCATAACGCGCTCGACGGGATTCAAGCCCAAAGCTTCGGGGTCCTGGCCCCACTGTGGAGTTTTCTGCACGCACCCGGGTTCCTGTTCCCCGGCCCCGATCACATGGTGCTGCTGGCCTACCCGATAATCCCCTGGGTTGGAGTCACGGCGCTGGGCTATGCGATGGGTGAAGTGTTCAGCTGGGAACCGGAGGCGCGGCGCCGCCACCTGTTAAGGGCGGGGGGTGCGCTGATCGTGGCGTTCCTGCTGCTGCGGGGGCTCAATATCTACGGCGACCCCAGCCCCTGGTCGAGCCAGGCGACGCCGCTGATGACCCTGATCTCCTTTCTCAATACCACCAAGTATCCGCCTTCGCTGTCATTCCTGTTGATGACGCTGGGCCCTTCGCTCTGGGTCTTGGCGCTGCTCGAGCGGCGTACTCCCCGGCTGCTCCAGCCCGCCCTGACATTCGGCCGGGTGCCGTTGTTTTACTTCGTGGTGCACTTGACGCTGATTCACGGGTTGGCCGTAGTGGCCTGCTATTTCCGGTATGGCGAAATCCACTACATGTTCGAGTCGCCCAGTCTGGACAAGTTCCCTTTCACCCAGCCGCCCAACTGGCCCTACTCGTTAGCAATGGTCTATGTGTGGTGGGTAGGGATCGTGGCGCTACTGTATCCGCTGAGTCGCTGGTTCGCAGGGGTTAAAGCGCGGCGGCGGGACTGGTGGCTGAGCTATCTGTAGGTAGAAACAGGATTATAGGATGCGGGTGATCAATACTTGAGTGATTGTGATTTCAATGCAGTCCGTTTCGATCCTTGAAATCCTCTAATCCTGTTCACTACCTAAACATTATTGCACCTTGAATCGTCCCACCTTACTGAACAGTCCCTGCGCCGTCTCTGACAACGAATGCGCCGAGCCGGCCACCTGCTCGGTAGATGCCGAGAGCTCCTGAGCGCTCGCCGCAATCTGCTGAGCCGCCGCGGCAACGTCTTCCGTCCCACTCGACACTTCCGCCATTCGAGTGGCAATCCCCTCGATCAGGCTTCGCACTTCGCCTGAGCTCTGCGAAATCTGCCGGCCCCACTCGTCAGTCTGGTGGGCTTCCTCGGCCACCCGGGCCAGACCTTCAGCCGCCTTGTGGGCCGTGGCCCGTGCGGCCTGACCGCCCTGGGCCAGGCGCAACAGCCGGTCTTTCGCGGTGGCCACCCGCTCCTGCACCAGCTGCACCGTCTCGCTGGTAAGGGTCGCGGCCTGGGCTGCCTGTCCCGCCAGCTTGCGGACCTCTTCCGCCACCACCGCGAAGCCCTTGCCCTCTTCGCCGGCGCGGGCAGCCTCGATACCGGCGTTGAGCGCCAGCATGTGAGTCTGACGGGCGATCGCCTTGGTCTGGGTAACGAACTTCTCAATTTGCTCAGAGGCCGCAGCCAGCGCGGCTGCCTCTTCGGCGCCCTTCTCGATTTCCTCGGCCAGGCGCTGCAGCTCACTGGAGCTGGCGTCGAGCTCGTCCCGATGAGCCCGGGCCAGCCGGGCCAGCGCGGCGTTGCGGTCGGCCGCTTCACCCGCGCTTACCGCCAGGGTCTGGGCGATCTGGAGAATCCGGTCGCCGTCCTGAGCCGCGGCCCGGACCACGGCGGCCTGCTTGGTCGCCCGATCGGTCAGGTCGTTGCAGGTCCCCGAGACTTCCTCGGTCGAGGCGCTCATCTGCTGGGTCGAACTGGAAATCTCCTGCGCCATCGCCGCCGCCTCCTGGGCGCTGCCTCGAATGGCACCCACCAGATTGCGCAGCTGGCTCACCATCAACCCCACCGCCTGGGTGAGACTGTTGGCTTCTCCCCGCCCTGCGGATGAGAGTGAGACGGTGAGATCGCCCTCGGCCACCCGAGTGGCGACTACGATGGTGTTGCCCAGAGGGCGCAGCAGATTCCGGCGCAGCCAGCTGACCGTGAAGATGATGACCAGCGCAGCGAGGATCAGGTAGGCGCCGAGGGCCCCGGCGGCCACCGGCCAGAAGCGCCCAGGAGGAAATTCGCCCGCCCCGAAGGCCCAGAAGACACCCACCTCGAGCAGGCCGAGGCCGAGCATCAGGAGTGCCGACACGATGTAGATGCTGCGGGTGAACCGCCGTCGTTGGTCGGACATCTAGGAGTTTCGGTAAGTGGGGGTGAGGGTGGAACTTAGGCCCTCAGGCCGGGTTCCGGCAAGCAGACGGACGTTCCTCGTTCCTCGTTCCTCGTTTCGGCGCTGAGCTAGGCCTTGACGGCGGTGCGCACCCCAAGGAACCAGGAACGAGGAACCAGGAACCTCCATCCTGTTCTGGGACTCCGAGTAAGCCTAAATTCCCGCCCCTATGACCGATACGACGACCGACCCGTACCGCCCCGATGTGGTCGAGGAGAAGTGGCGCGCCAGATGGGCCGAGCGCGGCACCAATAACCCCGATCTCGACAACGCCAAGCGCCCATTCTACAACCTGATGATGTTCCCCTACCCATCGGCCGAAGGGCTGCACGTGGGGAACATGTTCGCTTTCACCGGCGCCGATGTGTACGGCCGCTTCAAGCGGCTGATGGGATACGATGTCTTCGAGCCGATGGGCTACGATGCCTTCGGAATTCACAGCGAGAACTACGCCCTCAAGGTCGGGATCAATCCGGCCGAGTTGATTCCCCGCAACATCGCCAACTTCCGGCGCCAGCTGGAGCGGATCGGCGGGATGTTCGACTGGCGGCATTCGCTCTCCACTACTGATCCGAGCTACTACAAGTGGACCCAGTGGGTCTTTCTCCAGCTGTTCAAGGCGGGCAAGGCGTACAAGAAGAAGGCGGCGGTCAACTGGTGCCCCAACGACAAGACCGTTCTGGCTAACGAGCAGGTCGAGAACGGCCGCTGTGAGCGGTGCGGCGCCCTGGTAGAGCAGCGATTCCTCGAGCAGTGGTTCTTCCGGATCACCGAGTACGCCGATCGGCTGCTCAAGAATCTGGAGAACATCGACTGGTCGGAGACCACCCGTACGGCCCAGCGGAACTGGCTGGGCCGGAGCGAAGGCGCCGAAATCGAGTTCGGGATTACCGGCGTCGGCTCGGCCCCCAGGCCCGGCAAGGGTCCCCGGATCAGGGTCTTCACCACTCGGCCGGACACTCTGTTCGGGGCCACGTTTATGGTGCTGGCCCCTGAACATCCGCTGGTCGACCGCCTGACCACTCCTCAGCAGCGAGCCGAAGTGGACGACTACGTCCGGGCCGCGGCGGCCCAGGATCTGGTGTCCCGCAAGATCGGCGAGCGGGAGAAGACCGGCGCGTTCACCGGTGCGTTCGCGGTGAATCCGGCCACCGGCGACCCGATCCCGATCTGGATCGCCGATTACGTGCTGATGGAGTACGGCACCGGTGCCATCATGGCGGTGCCGGCCCATGATGAGCGCGACTTCGAGTTCGCCACCAAATACAAGCAGCAGGTGGTGACCGTTCTGGCCGAACCTGGGAAGCCGGTACCCAAGCGGCCCACCGAGGCGGTGACCGAGACCCAGGGCTTTGTGCTGGTGAACTCGGGGCAGTTCGACGGGACCGATCCGGAGAAGGCCAAGAAGGCGATCACCGAGTGGCTGTCCCAAGAGGGGATGGGCAAATCGGTAGTCCAGTACCGGCTGCACGACTGGTGCATCTCCCGGCAGCGCTACTGGGGTCCGCCGATTCCCATGATCTACTGCGACAGCTGCGGGCCGGTGCCGGTGCCGGAGAAGGATCTGCCGGTGACGTTGCCCTTGATCGAAGACTTCCGGCCGGACGATTCGGGGATTTCTCCCCTGGCTCGTCACGAGGAGTGGTACTACGTCCCCTGTCCGCAGTGTGGCAAGCGGGGGCGGAGGGAGACCGATGTCTCCGACACCTTCCTGGATTCGGGCTGGTACCATCTCCGCTATCCCAGCACCGAGTTCGAGGATCGGCCTTTTGATAAGGCACGGACCAAGAAGTGGTTGCCGGTCACCAGCTATATCGGCGGCAACGAGCACGCGGTGTTACACCTGCTGTACGCCCGTTTCCTGTCGATGGTGCTGCACGATCTGGGGCATCTCGAGTTTGAGGAGCCCTATACCCGATTCCGGGCCCACGGCCTGATCGTGAAGGACGGCTCCAAGATGTCCAAATCCCGCGGCAACGTGGTGATTCCCGACGAGTACATCGCCCGGTGGGGAGCGGACACTTTCAGGCTCTATCTGATGTTCCTGGGTCCGTTCCAGGAGGGCGGCGACTTCCGCGATGCCGGCATCAGCGGGCCTCGTCGATTCCTCGATCGAGTCTGGGCCCTGGTCGGCGAATCGGAACCGGATGGCGAACTGACCAAGGAGATCGTGGTCCGCTGGCACGCCACCAAGAAGAAGGTGGCCGAGGATCTCGACAACCTGCACTACACCACCGCCATCGCGGCGCTGATGGAGCTGGTCAACCACATGAAGGAGTGCGGTTGCAAGGACCGCGCGATGGTCACGGATCTGGTCGTCATGCTGGCTCCCATTGCACCACACTTTGCGGAGGAGTGCTGGGAGCGGCTGGGCGGGAAGGGCAGTGTGTTCGATGCCGGCTGGCCCCAGTGGGACGAGAAGCTGGTGGTCTCGGACGAGATCGAGATCCCGGTTCAGGTCAGTGGGAAGACTCGCTCGAAGGTCAAGATCGCTCGGGGATCCACCGAGGGCACCGTCTTCGCGGCGGCAATGGCCGATCCTGCCGTCTCAAAGTTCGCCGATGGGAAAGAGATCAAGAAGGTGGTCTACGTGCCCGACCGGCTGATCAACATCGTGGTTGGGTAAGTGACTTCGAGTCGGCTGGCGGTCGGAGTTCTACTCGGCGCGGCAACCTTTGCGCGAGTTTCCCCGGCTCAGACCGCCAGCCCGAAGTACGCAACCGCGATCGACCAGTCGCGGGCTCAGATTCTCGATACGATGGAGAAGTTGAAGGTCCCCGGGGTCCAGATCGCCGTCGTCAAAGACGGTGAGCTGGTCTGGAGCGAGGGCTTCGGGCTGGCCGATATCGAGAACCAGGTCCCGGTCACCCCGCTCACCCGCTTCCGCATCGCCAGCGTTTCCAAGCCGGTGACCTCCATTGCACTCGGCTTGCTGCTGCAGGAAGGCAAGGTCGATCTCGATCAGCCGATTCAGCGCTACGTCCCTTATTTCCCGGTGAAGCGCTGGCCCATCACGGTGCGACAGGTCGCCGGACACATCGCCGGCATCCGGCACTACCGGGGCGACGAGTTCGGCAGCATGAAAGCCTATCCCACCGTTCGAGAAGGCCTCTCGATTTTTGCCGACGACAGTCTGCTCTTCGAGCCGGGTACTCAATTCGAGTACTCCAGTTACGGCTGGAATCTGGTCAGCGCGGTGATCGAAGGCGCCGGCGGCGAGCCCTTCCTCGAGTTCATGAAGCGCCGGGTGTTCGGGCCGATGGGGATGACCCGAACCATCCCGGAGTATCCCGACAGCATTGTCCCTTGGCGGGCGCGCGCCTACGTCCATGCCGACAGTGCGAGCCCGGCTCAGAACGCGCCCTACGTCGACAACAGCTACAAATGGGCCGGTGGGGGCTTCCTCTCAACCGCCGAGGATCTGGCACGGCTGGGCCGGAACCTGCTCGATGCCCGGGGTGGCTTGAAGCGGGAGACCATCGACCTGCTGTGGGCGCCGCAGAAACTGAAGAACGGTCAGTCGACCGACTACGGCATCGGGTGGGGCAATGTGGTGGATTCGCTCGGCCGCCGGTGGGTTGGCCACACCGGCGGTGCCATGGGTGGGACTTCTTATCTGTTGATTTATCCGGAGCAGAAGCTGGTGATGGCGATCATCATGAACAGCGACGTGACCTTCATCCGGCTCCTCTTTCCGATTGCGGAGCGGTTTCTCAAGTAGTACCGAGTTCCGAGTTCCGAGAGCTCGGTACCGGTACTCGGTACAGGCTGCTCATCTAGGTCGTTTCATTTCCCGCCAATCCTCCTGAAACTCCTTAGACGGATCGAATCCTGCCACATCCGTCAGCAGATACTCGCCCTTGTTGTTGACCCACGCGTTGGTATATCCCCCCACCAGCTCGACCCGTTCGTTGGTCTTGGGATCGACATAGGTCTCGACTCCTCGAATGGTCTGGCCGAACTGCTCCGCCATCCGGTCCTGCACTACCTGATTTTCCTTGTACGTCTGGTTGATGCTGTTGCTGATGTAGTCCTGCGCCTCCCGCCAGATCCGCTGCCGGTCCATCGCTGCCTGGTTCTGAATCTTGGCGATGCCCTGAAGCCACTGGGCGACAGCAGCAGTGTAACCCGGATTGATCCGGAGCGAGGTCATCATTGTCGCGAAGAGCTTGGCGTTCTGATCCAGTTGTCCCCCGCGGGACCAGGTTCCGTAGATGTTGTAGGCCAGCACCGAGTAGTTGTTCGAGGTTTGCGCAGCATTGCCGTTCATCAGGGCGGCGGTATTGGCGGTCGGCGCCGCGATGGTCTGGACCGTGGCCGACATCCATTCCTCGACCGGCTGCCCGTTGAGCTGATACTGAATCCGTACCCGACCGACTTCCGCCCGCACTCCTCTGAAGTAACCGGCCTGGATCATCTGGCCATACAGCTGATTCAGCTTGGCCTGCTCCGCCTGAGCCACGTTACGAAGCGGCTCGGCCGATGTCGCCCGAAAGCCCGGCCGAATGCGAGGCAGAACCATTCGGGTAAGAAAATCAGGAGGGTTGAAGACCGGATTGGCATCGCAGGCCAGGTTGCCGGCGGCCGAGTTGTGCATCAGCTGCTGCTGGGTGGGATCGTCCGACCAGACCCAGGCGTACTGGGGAAGAATCTCGAATCCGGTAAGTCCATCGGGGGCCACCGCCCGCCAGCGTAACTGGATGATGTTCTGGGGACAGCGGCCCTGATTGCTGACCCAGTTCACTCCTCCCTCCACCTTCCAGTCGGACGGCACCAGTAGCCGGGCTACCTCCACCGGCTGTCCCCATCCCTGGCTGTCCATGATCTTCACCATCCGCATCCGCATGACACCGCCCCTTGCCGCTGTTGGTCTGGTTTGTTGGGCTGGAAGAGGGGCGAGAGCGAAGGTGCCCAGAAGGCCGAGAGCGAGGTAGGTAGAGCGCATTGTAACCTCAGACGGACAGACGGACAGGACGTCGCTGGTCGGGATCGCCGCCTATGCTATCTCACGCGCAGGGCCGCAGCAAACTGGCTCACACTATCTGCGGGTTACCTTCGGCGTCCGTCCGTCCGTCCGTCTTAGAGCAGCTTCGTAATCCACTCTCCCACGAAGTACCCCACGGCCGCGACCCCCAATCCGACCACGAACATGTCGAACCCGCTTCGGACAATGCCGCGGCCGGTGAAGAAACTGCGGGCCGCGCCAACTCCGAAGTGGGCCAGCATCGAGACCGCGAAACTGATCCAGATGGCAGTGGCCCCGGTCGTAATCAGGAAAGGTACGACGGGGATCAAGGCACCGACCGCGGTCGCACCGCCGGTGATCCAGGCTTCCCGCATGGGACTCGAACTGGGAGCGGCGATCTTGAGTTCCTCGATCACTTTCTCAGCCAGGGCCCGCTCCGGATCTCGCATGACGCCGGCGGCCAGCTCCTGGGCCTGGGCTTCCGGGATGCCCTTCGCCTGATACAGCAGGGCCAATTCTTCCCGTTCGAGATCCGGCATCAGCCGGATCTCTTCCCGCTCCATCGCGATCTCGTGTTCGTTCACCTCGGCTTCGCTCTTGGCGGCGAGATACCCGGAGGCGCCCATGGAGAGAGCGTCGGCCACTGCGCCGGCCAGACCTGCCACAATCACCGCATGGGCCGCGATGTTCAGCTGCCCCTGAGCGCCGAGCATGCCTGCCACCAGACCGAAATTCGCGGTCAACCCGTCGTTGAAACCGTACACCAGATTCCGGAGCATCCCGCCCGCTCCGGTCTTATGCCATGGTTCTGACTCAGTCCCCACCAGCCCGGCCAGATCCTGTGCATGCTGGGCCGATTCCTTGGCGAGTGTGAGTGCGGTGTCGGCGGCCACTCCTTCGGGTGCCTTGCGGTACATGCCGAGATAGCCCTTCACCTCTCGGCCTTCCTCTTCGAGCAGCATGGGCGCCAGAAAGCTTGGACCGAAACGACGGGCCAGCCATGCCATGGCTTTGGCACGCTTGGACGGAGCGATCCGGGGCGGCTCATGTCCTTCCTGACGGATCAACTCCTGCCACATGGCCACGTGGCGGTCTTCTACTCCGGCAAGCTTTCGGTACAGCTCGGCCCGAGACGGGTTGTGCTCCAGCTGAGCCAGTTCGCGATAGAGAAAAGCCGCATCAGCCTCGTCTTCGAGGTGATGCAGCCACTCATGGGGGATCACGGGGGTGGGGGCTAAGGTCGGCATGAGGGGAATCTAATTCGGATCGTCGTGCCGGACTGCAACAATGCCATCGTTACAGGGAGGATATGAACCGTTGCGCCAAGGATCTGCATCGGTGGAGCTATTGACCTAATGGCGGACGATTCCCAGCTTCCTATGCCTCCCACGTTGTATGCCTGACAAGACCGGAAATCCCAGATCTTTTCTCCCAGGAGCCGCCATGCGCCGACTTCCCATCCTGCTTGCATCCGCCCTGATGGTAGTGGCGGCCTGTAGTGAGAACACTCCCACCTCGAGTCCCCCCGCAGATATAGCCTCCACCCATCTTGCACCACCGAATGCTCGTAGCCACGGACTGCCGGTGCTGCGGTTGGCCAGGATGCTCCGGTCCGACCCGGCTTTCCTGGATCGGATCCGGTATAACATCGATTTCCGGTACCTGGTTCCGCCGTCGGCCTCGGCGCAGGCAGCCTTTGAGTCGGCCCGTAAGAAGTGGCAGTCGATCATCATCAAGGACGAGCCAGCGGTTCAGGGGCCGCTGCCCCAGTCATTGTGCTTCCCCGGACTTCCTGACGTCGACGGCACGGTGGACGACCTCCAGATCGACGTGCTGCTCATTCCCATTGATGGCCCGGGCAACATTCTCGGGGCCGCGGGCCCCTGTTTCGTCCGTACGTCGAATGTCTTGCCTATCACCGGCGTAATGATCTTCGATACGGCGGACCTCGATTTCCTGCAATCGCTTGGCCTGCTGGATGAGGTCATCGTGCACGAGATGGGTCACGTCCTGGGCTTCGGAACCATCTGGCCCGATCTGGGATTGCTGGCTGGCAATCAGACTCCGGCTCCCACGTTCACCGGGCCACTGGCGAACATTTTCTATAAGGCACTCGGTGGGCGGGGGCCCATCCCGGTCGAGGGTGACTTCGGACCCGGCACCGCCTTCAGTCACTGGGACGAGGATCGCTTCGACAACGAACTGATGACCGGTTTCCTGAACCTGGGCGACAACCCGTTGAGCGTGATCACCGCCGCCTCGATGCGCGATCTGGGGTATGGGGCCATCCCGTTGGGCGACAAGTACAAGTTGCCGGTCCCCGCCGCTGCCAAGGCCCTCCGGGTCTTCGGCCAAGGGATCGACATCGCCAGGCAGGAACAGCTCTACACTCCAAAGGCCGCCGTCGAGTAAGGCAATCCTCCTCGCAACACCACTCCGGACCGGCTTTGGCCGGTCCCGGGGTGGGCCCGAAGATCAGCCGAAAAGCGGGCAAACAATCCCATACTCCAGGCCGTATTTCACGGGTGCAACCCCATGTGGGGTTTAGGCATCTTTCACCCAGCTATGACGGACGCCCTCGTGATCGCTGACGCCACCGCAGTTCTGGCTCGAGCCAAGGCCGGAGACCTGACCGCCTTCGAGCAGGTTTACCGGGCCTACGAGGTTCCGGTATACAATCTGGCTCGGCGGATCTGCCGGACGGTGGAGGATGCGGAGGATGTGCTGCAGGAGACCTTCTTCGAGGTCTGTCGCAGTATCAACCAGTACCGCGGCGATGGCAGTCTCTGGGGCTGGATCCGAACTATCGCGGCGAGCAAGGCGCTGATGCGCCTCCGTCGCAACAAGTACCGCGATACCGACGAATTCGAAGAAGATCTCCACCGGGCCCCCCGCAGCGACAACGGATTACGGATGGATCTCGAGGCGGCCCTGGAGCGCCTGCCGGAGACCAGCCGCGCGGTGGTCTGGCTCCACGATGTCGAAGGCTATACCCACGAAGAAATCGCCGGGATGATGGGCAAGACCGTGAGCTTCTCGAAGTCGCAACTGGCCCGGGCGCATACCCGATTGCGCCGCTGGCTGGGAGAGGAGCCGGTCCAGTGACCCACCTGACCATCGACCAACTGGTGCAGCTGCGTGAGCCTGGTCTGGAGCCGGGTGTGGCTTCGCTGCGGACCCACCTCGACAGCTGTGCCCTCTGCCAGGCCGAAGCCAGCCGGCTGGATCAGCGGTCCAATCGGCTCAAGGCCCTCAACTCCCTGCGTCCGGCCCGGGATCATTGGCCGGCCATCGAGCGTCAACTCAAGGTGCAGCAGCGCCGCAGGCTGGTCCGCCGGATCGGCTGGATGGGTCTGGCGGCCGCGGCGGGATTCGCCCTGATGCTGGTGATCCGGAGCCACCGTCTGGCCCAGGAGCCGGTCGATCAAGTGGCCATCAACGAGGCGATGCAACGCAGCCAGGAACTGGAACAGCTGATCCATTCCTACAATCCCGAGGCCCGGGTGGTCGATGGGCGCACGGTCCGGGTCGCCGGTGAACTGGAAGACCGGATCGCCCTGGTGGATCAGCAGCTCGAAGTAGCCCGTCAGCTCAATGTGAGTCGTCGCGACCACGAAATGCTCGGTCTCTGGCGTCAGCGGGTCGGTTTGCTGAATGCCCTGGTCGACGTCCACATGACCCGCGCCAGCGCGGTCGGGTACTGAGGCCACTCCCAGGTCTCGGATAGCGTACCCGATGCGCGCTTCCCACTCCATCGCCCTGCTGCTGGCGCTGCTTCTCCCCGGAGCGTTGCTCCGGGCCCAGGAGCCCCAGCCTCAGCAGCAACCGCAGCAGCGGCGGTATGATGTCATCACCCAGCGTTCGCCCCTGTTCGGCCGGCTGGAGATGATGCCGCGCCGGGTCCGGCTGGGCGTCAACGTCAGTCCCGCCGCACCGAGCGACAGCATCGGGGCGCTGATTCAGTCGGTGACCCCTGGTGGACCGGCCGACAAGGCTGGCATTCGCAGCGGCGACATCATCCTCCGGGTGAACGGCCAGTCCCTCACTGAAGGCAACTTCAGAGTCAGTCGCGGCGAGTCGGCCCCGGGTCTGGCCCTGTCGATGATCGCGGCGACGATCAATCCCGGCGACTCAGTGATCGTGCAGTATCTCCGGGGTAAAGACCGGAAGCTGGCCACGCTGATCGCGGCCGGAGCCGAGATGACCTACACCTTCAGCTTCCCCGACAGTCTGCCTTTTGCGGGGTGGCCCGGGGATGAGCTGCTGGAAGGCGGACCCGACAAGATCTTGATGACTCAGGAGCCGTGGATCCAGCGCTCCCCCATGCCTCGGCGGTTCATCCTCGGGTCGCCGCTGGCCAATCTTGAGCTCGCGCCGCTCAATCCCGAACTGGGTAAGTATTTCGCTGTCGCGGAGGGTGTGCTGGTGATCGATGTACCGGCCGATTCCCGGCTGGGGCTCAAACCGGGTGACGTAGCCCTTTCGGTCGATGGCCGGAAGGTCAGGGCGCCCTCGCAACTCTTCCGGATTTTCGAGAGTTACGCCCCGGGCGAAGAGTTCAAGCTGGAGATCATGCGGATGAAGAAGAAAGAGGTTGTCACCGGTACGATCGAACCGGTCAGTCCCCGGTAGGTCCTCGCAGTGCTTCGGCGGCTACCTGGTGCAGGAAGCCGACAAACTCCAGCAGATAATCCACCCCCGCCTCCCGCGCTTCCTCGTGCCACGGATTCATTATGGTGGCCCGCAGGACGAAGAGCCCCTCGTGGCGGTAATCCCGTTCGCTCACACCCAGCCGGCTCAGCAGCGACTCGAGGGTGTCGGACCGGTACTGCTCGTGTTCGAATCGGGTGCGGGAAACGAAGAACGGCTGCAGACTCGACGATTGATGGCGTTCTCCGCCGGGGAGACTCGCCGCAGCGTAGATCCGTTCATTCAACCGGTTGATCACCGCCAGGGGCAGATCGGCGGGGACCATCGACGATCCCAGCCAATTCATCGGTCGGGCCACAAAGCAGACGATATTGGTCTGCGGCTCGGTGATCGGAACGAAGGTAAACGGCATCTCGTTGCCAGGTCGGCCGCGTTCCTGTTCCAGTCGTTCGAAAAGCTGCTGGTGATTGGTAAGCAATCGCCAGAACCGTTGTGCACTCAGTAAGGTGGTGCGAACGATCTTCCCATGGCCATCGGCAGAGAGCGGGATCGCTCGATGAGCCAGCCAGCAGGCCAGCGCAGCCGCTCCGGGCTTGGATCCTTCGAGAATGTGAGGCCCAAACGCAAGGATCTCGGTGGGGCGATCGAAGGCGCCGATTCCTTCGGGCTCGTCACCCAGGTACTGGGCCCGTTGGCTGAGAAACTCGTTCACCCGGCCATCCCGGAAAGCGACGATCCCCGCCGGGTAGGGGATGTACCCCATCTTGTGGGGATCGATGGTGGTCGAGTCTCCCTCAGCCATGGCCAGGAAGGCGGCGGAGGTCTCGGGGTCCAATCCATCGACAGCGGTTCCCGGCAGCGTACCCGGCGGAAGCCCCTGGAAGAGGGTCCTGAAGTAGCCACCCCAGGCGGCGTCGATGTGAAGCCAGCAGGAGCGATTGTGTCGCTTCTCCCGCTCGACGAGGATCTCCCGGATCCGCCGGATCGGATCGACCGCCCCTTCTTCGGTGGTCCCCACGATTCCGATCGTGGCCGCGACATACTCGTTGCGGTCAAGCGATGCCAGGGCCTCACGGAACTCATCGGGGTCGAGCTGAAACCGTTGGTTCACCGGTATCAGTCGCAGAGCGTCCTCGCCATAGCCGAGCACATTGCAGGCCTTGGCGATCGAGTAGTGGGCCGCAGCTGAGGCGAAGACCACGGGGCGAAGTCCCAGCTGGCCGAGCACCGGCCCGAGACCGCGGCGAGCGACGTTGAATCGGCTGTGGTCGACGTAGTCGTTGAGACCGGAGACCACCGCGTTGGCCGCCCGTCCGGTGGCATTCTGCTCGGCCCGCGCGAGGTTGCGAAAGAGCGAGAGGGTGTCCGCCGGCCGGAGGGCAATCAGGGTCGCATCGTCGACTTCGATCGCCGGCGATTCGCTGCCACCGGGGAGGCGAATCCGGAAGTCGCGGCGATGCTCCCGGCAGTAGTCGCGGACAATGAAGGGAGCGAACTGCACCGAGCGGGCAACCCAGAGTGCCTCCAGGGTTGCCAGGGTCCCGCCGCTGGTGATATGAGCCCAGGCCTGTTCCGGCCGGTACCCCAGCATTCCGGCGACCATCTTGCCGACTTCAAGCTCCAATTGGGCCGTGATCGGGGCCGATTCACTGGTGATGTTATTGGGGTTGTAGAGCAAGCCCGCAAAGTAGCCCAGCACCGCGGGGAGGCTCTGCTCCGACACCATGTGGGCGTTGTAGCGGGGAGAGTGCAGCGGGAAGTGCAGCTTGAGCTCGCTCAGGGTCTTGTCGAGCTCGCTGGTCAGCCGGTCGAGCCAGGCCTCGTGTTCCGGGCTTCTCCGCCGGGTCCGGCCCAGGATCCACGGGTCGGTGGGGAAGTAGTTACGCCGCCAATGAACGTAGTCCTGAAAGATATGGTCGAACATCTCGGTCCACACCGAGGCATTCTCGGCCCGAGGACCAAGGAACCACGCTGTAAGCGGCAGGTCGTCAGCCATAATTCAAGCTTTCGGCGCCGACCCGGTGCTGACAAGGGCAAAACCCGCTTTATGAACGAGGTTTCATCACGGTTTCATGGGAGTCGGTCGCTTCAGCCGGCCGCTCCGTATTTGAACATCCGGTACCAGAGTTCAAGGTCCTGGTCGGCATAGACTCCCAGTTCGGCGAATATCTCCCGGGCGAACTCCACCGCCCCCAGCCCGCTCGCCGTTATCAGTCCCCGATCCCGGACCGCCAGCTGATTCACGTAGTCAGTATCGCGGATGTAGCCCGGTACCATGCTCCGGAGATACTCCAACCCGTTGCTGGTGTGGGCCCGGCCCCGGAGCAGTCCAGCCCGCGCGACGGCGACCGTAGCGCCACAGATGGCCGCCAGGGGGACCCCGGCGTCCTGGGTGGTTTCCAGCAGGCTCAACAGCCGCGGATCGATGTCGCTCGATTCCCATTGATCGCCGCCCGGCAGGAGGAAGAGACGAACCTGCTCCGGCGCCACCTGTTCAACCGTCACATCGGGCGTGACCGTGAGACCGCCCATTGACCTGACGGGGTGGTGAGTCATGCCGACGCTCACCACCTCGGCGGCGTTGGTCTGGCGAATCTGGCTCAATGCGTAGGACGGCTCCCAATCTGCGAACCCGTCGAACACCAGCACATGAACCGCGGTCATGAGCGTGCTCCCGACGAACTGGGTACTCGGTCCCCGGTACTCCCGGCTCTGATCTCCGCCACCAGTCTGGCGAATCCGGGTAGGTCCAGACTCTGGGCCCCGTCACTCATAGCCTTGTCGGGATCGGGGTGCACTTCGATGATGACGCCCTGGGCACCCGCCGCAAGCGATGCCAGCGTCAGGGCCGGCACAATCGCCCGTACGCCGGCCGCATGGCTGGGGTCGGCAATGACCGGGAGGTGGGTCCGCTCCCGCACCAGGGCCACCGCGTTGAGATCGAGGGTGTGACGGGTCGCCCGCTCGAAGGTGCGAATGCCCCGTTCGCACATCACCACGTTGGGGTTGCCGTGGGAGAGCACATACTCGGCCGCGTGCAGCCACTCTTCGATAGTGGCTCCGGCTCCCCGCTTGAGCAGGATCGGTTTGCTGGTCCGGCCCACCGCTCGCAGCAGCGCGAAGTTCTGCATGTTGCGGGCGCCGATCTGGAGCATGTCGGCGTAGCGGGAAACCAGCGGCACTTCCTCCCAGCTCAGGACCTCGGTGACGATCGGCAGACCGGTGCGTTCCCGCGCTTCGGCCAGGAACTTGAGCCCTTTTACGCCCATTCCTTGGAAATCGTAGGGCGAAGTCCGGGGTTTGAAAGCACCGCCCCGCAGCATGTCGGCTCCCGCTTCGGCTACTCCTTCGGCGGTCTGGAGAATCATTTCCTCGCTTTCGACCGAACAGGGTCCCCCGATGATCACCGGACGGGATCCTCCGATCTCCACCGAGCCGACCATCACTCTGCTTCCCTCGGGATGCTGCCGCCGGTCGAACAGCGGGAGGTCGGGCTTGGGCCGGAGATGGGGCGGCCGTGGTGCGGTGGGTCCAACCACGGCGCCCTCACCCTGCCAGGCCCCGTAGCTCCCCAACACCACGATCCGCGAAGCCAGCGCCTCGATCGACTCGAGCGCTTCCGAGAGCCGCGGCTCGGCCCGGCCCCCATCGACATCGAAGTAGAAGCGATAGGTCCACGGCGCCGAGCGTTCCGGGCGGGATTGGAGGCTCGTCAGGTTCACTCCGCGGCCGGCGAAGGCCTGGAGTACCGCGGCCAGCATCCCGGGACGGTGATCGGTCCAGACGATGAGCGAGGTCTTCTGCGGGACCGAAGACTCACTTTCACTCTGCGCCACCCGGGTGAAGGTGAGAAACCGGGTCTGGTTGGTTGGGTCGTCCTCAATGCGTTCGTCGAAGACCTGCAGGCCGTAGGCGTCGGCCGCGTGGCGGGAACAGATCGCCGCCTGACTGGGATTCTTCTGCTGGGCCACAATCTCCCCGCTGCCCGCCGTGTCCCACGCGTTCACCAGAGTGACCGATGGCAAATGCCGGCTCAGCCAGACGCGGCATTGACCCAGAGCGACCGGGTGGGAGAGCACATGAGTGATCTGGCTCAGCGAAGCGCCGGGCACCCCCATGATGCTGTGATGAACCGGAAGCAGAATCTCCCGGCTGAGATGCAGCTCACCGTCTCCGAAGGCCTCGTGGAGCAGGTCGTAGGTCGGAGTGACCGATCCGACCAGGGAATTCTCGATGGCGAGGCAGCCCCCATCGGCCCGGCCCTCCCGTACCGCGGTGACCACATCGCCGACCTCCCGACAGGGTATGGTTTCGAGATCGGGCCACTGTTGGCGCGCGGCGGCTTCGCTGAACGAACCACGGGTACCTTGGACGGCGACACGCATCAGGTGGAATCTCCGCTCGGGATGAAGTCAGCAAAAACAAAAAGCCCCGCCATTCGGCGGGGCGTCGAGTGTCCGGGTGTCGGGCGAGCCTACAGCTCTCCCACACCGGACGGCTCTGACGCGCCGCCGGGGGTGGTAAACGAAAAGAAGAAGAACTGGCTCGATTGCATGGCTTTACTGTACGGCCAGCTACCGGCGTGGTCAAGGGGCCCGCTATTCGTTGCTCGTTGCGCGTTCCAGGTGCCCCGAGAGCTTGTCACCACCACTAGTTTCCCCTCACACTCCCAAGTTGGTCGCCGCGGCCGTTTCGAGGAACGAGGAATCAGGAACCAATGACCCCCGAGCCGTTGCTGGCTTGCCCCATCATGTCCGACCTGGTCGCGAAACACAAACCCCCGACCATCAAACCCCAGCGGCCCTTTCCCTCGCTGGTCGACGCGATCGTTTCGCAACAGATCTCCGGTAAGGCCGCCGCGAGCATCCTGGCCAAGCTCACTTCGTTGGTGCCGATCACGCCGGCAGCACTGGCCGAGGCGGATCTGCGCCGCCTGCGCCGCGCCGGTCTCTCCCGGGCCAAGGCAGTCTATGTACGCGAGCTGGCCCGCTTCGCAGTCGAGGGGGGGCTCCGAGGTCTGGGGAGGTTGTCGGACGACGAGGTGGTCGAACGCCTCACCTCGGTGAAAGGGGTGGGCGTCTGGACCGCCCACATGTTTCTGATCTTCTCCCTGGGACGGCCCGATGTGTGGCCGGTGGGTGATGGCGGGGTGCAGCGCGCCGCGATGAATCTCTACGGAACCAGGAATGTGAAGCAGCTCGCCTTACTGGGCGATCGCTTCCGGCCCCATCGGACTGCGGCGGCCTGGTATCTCTGGCGCTCGCTCGCCTGAGCTAGCGGATCAACCACGCGAGTAGACCCGACAGCAGCAATACCGCTCCCAAGATCCAGTACTTCCAGCCGGCCGACTCGAGAGCCGGCTGGTGGTTCGGTGCCCCTTCCGGCGGATCGGACATCGCCATTGGCGGGACTGGCGGTGGTCGGTACGCCGGCTCCAATCCGGCCGGATTCGACTGCTTAAGCGTCAGGGCCAGGTTGCGGGTGTCGGTTGAGGGTTCCGCGCCGTATTCCTGGTTCAGTCGATCGGCGAAATCCTGGTACGCGCGCAGAGCGCCGGCGCGGTCTCCAATCGTCCGCAGCAGGTCAATGACTCGCCGAAGCGTCGGTTCATCATCCGGCGCAATCGCCGCCGCGCGACGGGCCAGCTTCACCGCCCCCTCCAGATCGTTCTTGGCGCGACAACGCTCGGCCCCGCGCCAAGCTGCTTCCAGCGCCACCGAACGGAGCCGAGCCCGTTCGTCATCCAGCCAGCGCTCAAAGCCGGGCGCTTCGGAGACGTGAAATCCCTGCAGTAACTCACCCTGGTAGAGTGATACCGCCTCTTCGTCTCGCCCCGCTTCAACGGCGGCTTCCAGCTCAACCGCATCGCAGAACACTTGCCGGCGCGCCAACCCCACGAAGTTGTCGCCTTTGGTGATGATCTGGCCCTCACCCAGCGCCTGCCGAATGGCATGCAGTGCGTTCCGGAGGGCATGCCGGCCACCGGGCTGGTCCTGCTCGGGCCAGAGCAACGCGATCACTGTGTCTCGGGCGTGAAGACCTCGCGGCCGGGCCAGGGCGAGGTAGATGACCACGGCGAGCCGGCGAGGCTGGGTGAGCAGCGGGCCGGAGTCACCGCCGTCTCCTCTTCGGATTCCAATCGGTCCGAGGACCCGGATCTGGATCGAGTTTGGCTCGAGGGAAGTCAAGGGAAGTGGGGGAAGGGGTTGTAGACGTAAAGTAGACGATTCCGAGGCGCCCGCGAGATAGGCTCATCGGCCCGGCGACACTCCGCCGCCGACCCCTCTCGAACCGGAGGCCTCATGTCGTCCCGACTCACGCGGTTGGCTCTTTTTAATGGGTTCGCGCTTGCCGCGCTGGCCTGCGACCCTGTCAGCGATCCCAGCCTGACTCTCAGTCCTGCCGAGTCCCGTCAGGCACTCTCCCGGGCCAGCTCTTCACCCACGGTCTTTGCGACCGGCCTGATGTTTCCCCGCGGGCTCGCGTTCGGCCCCGATGGCAAGCTCTATGTCGCGGAAGCCGGCTCCGGCGGCACCGGTTCCACAACTTCGGCCCAGTGCGTTCAGGTGGCTCCGCCGATCGGCCCGTACACCAATGGTGCGACCGGCCGGATTTCCCGGATCGACCGCAACGGTAATCGCACTACGGTCGCCCAGGGGTTTCCTTCCGGGCTCAATGCCATCGGCGATGTGAGCAGCGTGGCCGACGTCGGGTTCATCGACGACAAGCTCTACGCCCTGGTCGCGGGCGGCGGCTGTTCTCATGGATCGGCCGAAGTGCCGGCCAGTCTGGTTTCGGTGAAGCGGTCAGGGGAGTGGCGGGTCGCCGCCGATCTCAGCGCCTATCAGGCGGGACATCCGGTGGCGCAGCCGGCCGAGGGAGACTTTGAGCCCGATGGTGCCTGGTACTCGATGGTCAGCTCGGGTGACGGCGTGATTGCGGTGGAAGCCAATCACGGCGAAGTGGTCCGCATCAATCCACGAAACGGGAACGTGCGGCGGATCGCGGATATCTCAGCCAGCTTCGGTCACATCGTGCCCACCGCGATTGCCGAGCGCCGCGGAGCGTTGTTCGTAAGCAGTCTGGGAGTGTTCCCGGTGGTTCCCGGCCTCCAGAACATCGTGCGGATTTCGCGTCGAGGGGACCTGAAGGTGGTGGCCCAGGGCTTCACCACGGTTCTCGGCCTCGCTTTCGATAAATGCGGCAGGCTCTATGTGCTGCAGACCAGCTCGGTGGCCGGCTTTCCCACGCCGTTCACCGGCCAGGTGATCCGGCTGGATCGTCGGGGGAATCGCGAAATCGTTGCCGACTCTCTCTTTTTTCCGACCGCAATCACCTTCGGACCGGACGGCAAGCTCTACATTTCAAGCAAGGGCTTTGGCCCGCCCCAGCCGGGAGAGATTCTCCGGGTCGATGTGCCCGGCGCCCACGATTGGCGCTGGGATCTCGACTTGCAGCGCGACGACGACGACTGACTACTGCCGCCGGCGCAAGCCGCCGCCTCCACCGGCGGGCCGGATGGTCCGGGCTTCCTCCGGCAGAGCGTTCCACTGCTCCGCGGTGAGAATTCCGTGAGCTTCTTCGAGCGCGTTGGTCATCATGGTCCGTCCGGCCTCCACCCGGCCGCGTAAGGCGCTGATGACCACGGCGGGGTCGGGCCGAGGCCCCGCCTGCTCGATTTCCTTCTGAATGGCGTGACCCAGTGAATCCCGGCTCGCCGCGAACCTCGCGCCGGCGGCTTTGAGCCGGGTGGTCTGATCGTCCGTCAGCTTCAACTGGAAGGCGTAACTCAGGATTCGCTCGACCGGATCGGGCATGACCCGCGCGAGCCGATTCTCGAACCGCGCGGCCGAGTCGGTCGGAGCGGCAACTGCACCGGGCGGTCCGCCCCGTGGCCCGAAGCCTCCGGGGCCTGCGCCACCGAATCCACCACCACCGAAGCCGCCCGGGCCACCGGGGCCTCCCGGACCACCACCACCCCCACGTCCGCCGAATCCACCGAAGCCGGGAGTCCCGCCCAGCGCAAAGCGCATCTGCAGCCCCAGCTGAAACGGTTGGCGCAGGGCCTGGGAGCTTCGGATATCACCGAACCGCTGATTAACCTGATACTCAAACTGCTGGCTGGCAGGATCGAAGCCTCTCACGATCAGCAGGGTCTGATCCGGGCGGAACGAGGCACCCCAGCCATGCAGATCATCGTCGCCGTGGAAGAGTTGATCCAGGCCGCCCAGCAGGTTCGAAGTTACCAGCGAGACGGTGAGCCGCTGATCCAGTCCGGCGAAGCTGGGGCGCCAATTGAGCTGCAGATCCATCGAGAGCTGCCAGGGACCACGGCAACTGTTCCGGTCCGCGATACTCCCCACCTGATGCATCAGGCAGTCCCGCACCCGCCCGGGCGCATCGTCCAGCAGCTGCCTGAGGTCGGCTGCGGCGGAGCCGGTCCCATTGGGATCGAAGATGAAGGCTCGGTCGTTGCGTGCGCCGTCGGCGTTGATGTCGCCCGCTACGCTGGGAGTGTAGGGCGCCCCCGAGCTGGCCCGTGAAATCGTGGTGAGCTCGAGGCCCTTCACCAGTGGTACCGTGGCGGTCAGCAGAAATTGATGCCGCCGGTCGAAGTCGCTGGAGCTGCGCTCCGGGTCGATCAATCCCCGCCCCGCGGTCTGGCCGGCAAAGCCCCCCGAGCCTCCGAACCCGGTGGAGGAGGACTGATCGGTCGAGCGGGAAAGGGTGTACGAGCCCTGCAGTACGATGCCATGTCCCACGATCCCGTTGGCACTCAGTACCATCTGAGCCGATCGAGTAGTCAGATCGGAGATCACCTCGAATACCTGGCCGAAAGCCGGGTCGATCCGGGACCCGGCCAACGGCGCGAATCCACTGACGGTGTCGATCGCCGCCGGCGGGGCATAGACCTGGCGGCCTCCCTCATTGGCGAGCGTGAACTGCTGCGATCCCACATTCCGATCGATGAAACCCCACTGACTCTGGCCAAACCCGACCGAGAAATCGGCGCTCAGGTTGATGAGCCCGGCTCGGCGCTGAATTCCCAGCGATCCGCGCCAAACCCTCGGCGCCGTGAAGTCATTGCTGAATGCCGTGATCGACGGAGCGGCCGGAGGTGCGGAGCCGGTGCCGCCGTCCACACAGGTGCCGGGGATCGCATTGTTATCGTCGGCGATCGCGCTCCAGTCGGGTGAGGGCGCGTTGGGTCCCACACAATACAACTGGCTCACCAGCGTCCCACCGCTGGTGGAAGTCTGGGCCTGAACCGCGAGCTGGCCCGGCACCGGACTGCGAAACTCGCCCCAACCGCCTCGGACCGTCCACTTGGGTGGGCCTTCCGGTTCCCGCAGGACCCAGGTGAATCCCGCCCGTGGGCTGATCCGAGTTTCGGTTGGCAAATGGTCGGTTCGAAGCCCAAAGACCGAGTCCACCGCGGCGTTGTATCCCGGCGCATCTTCCAGCCAGGAATGTTCTGCTCTGAGTCCATAGTTGAGCTGCAGGCTGGGACTGGTTCGCCAGGTGTCGCCCAGGTACAGCGCGGTAGTGGAACTGCGTCCGCTGCGCTGGCTGGGAGTGAGCGACCGAGTGAACAAGGCCGGCCGGTTTGCTTCGAAGTCTTCCATCGACTGGTAGGTGAATGTCCCCAGCCGATCAGCTGCAACCTCGGAGGTAGTCCGGCTCCGGTTGTAGAACGCCCCCAGTTTGATACGATGGGCCCCATTACCCGAAATCCAGGAGAGTTCGTTGGTCGCCTCGAGCGCAGCGCTATGGGAGTACTGGGGGAACCCCGGGTTTCCGCCGAAGGAGAGAGTGGAGAATCCGGTGCCACCGTTCGCCAGTTCGGAAGAAACCTGGACTCGGCCCTGGGGAAGCTGGAGGTAGGGATCGCCTTGATTGTGAGTGCCGGAGAGGTAGACCTTGGCCTCGTTGAGCCAGCTCTGACCAAACTGAGAGCTGAGCTGCAGCATCAGCCCGCCTCCGTTGGACATGGTCTCCCCTCCCGAAGAAGGGAGACTGAAGGTCGAGAACCTGGTGGGTTCCGAGGTGCTCCATCGACCGTCGCCCCGGAACGTCAGGGTGTGACGCGGTCCCAGGAGCAGATCGATCCGGGCGATGCCGGACCAGTCGGTCCCGACTCGGTCGTCAGGGATTCCCCCTACCGACAGAGGGAGATCGAGTCCGGCGAGAATCGACTCGAATCGTCGCAGTGAGTCGGCCGCGAGTCCCAGTCGCTCGGCGCCGCTTCCGTCGAGGTCGTCCAGCGAGACGAACCGCTCGCTCCGATGGCGGACCTGGCCGGCTCCGAAGCCGAAGAGCCGATTGGGCAGAAGCGGACCGCCCAGTCCGAAGGAGAACTGCTGCTGGGCGGCGGGGAGCGCGGTGACGCTGTCACTGCCGACTGCCAGTGTCGGATCGCGGAGACTCCCGTTCATCGTCGCCTGCAACACGCTGGTACCGCTCCGGGTGGTAGATGCGACCAGCGCGCCGCTGAACTGTCCACGGCTTACGTCATATGTGTTGGTGATGACCCGGGTGCTGCGTACGGCGTCCTGCGGAATGCTGGCGGCCGAGAAGGTGAGTCCATCGAGGGTGGTGTTGTTGGCACTGGGGCGCTGGCCGCTGGCGGAAAATCCGGCGGCGGTGCTGTCGGTTCCATTGACGCTGACAACTCCCGGAGCCAACGCAGCAATGGCATTGAGATCACCGGCATCGATCGGGAGCCGGGCCAGCCGATCCGGGGTAAGCGTGGTCTCGGTGGTGCCCGGGGTCGGCGGCTCGTTACTGCCGCGCCTCCCTCGGGCGGTGGCCACGATCTCTTCCATCGTCGCGGGCCGGGCTCCATTGAGCCGGATATTGGCGACGATACGATCGTCATCGCCCTGGCGCTCAACCGCGGTTCTTGCCGGCGTGAGACCGATAGCACGGATGTAGAGCTGGTAGCGGCCGCCCCCGTCAGGAAAGAGGATTCGATAGCGTCCCCGAGCGTCGGTCTTGGCCTGGCGTGAGATTCCGGTTTCCTGAGAAACAGCCTCGACGATTGCCTCGACCACCGGACCGCCGCTCGAATCCGAGACGGTCCCGGTGAGGATATCAGTGGTGACTCCAACCTGGGCTACGGCCCCAGCCGGGGCCAGCAGGCCTACTCCAAACAGAGCGGCAATCATCAGAGAACGGACCGGCATGGAGCTCCGGGAATCGCAGGGTCACCTTCGAGTACGGGGGACCCATTACCCGCGTTGGTGTGGTTGCCCGTGCCGCCCGGTGCTGGTATCCCTTCCTCTATACCGATCCCCGTTCCTGTCGCTGGTTCGCCAGCCGAGGAGGACGCGCTGCGCCGGTCCCTTCTGTTGCCAATCCTGGTCCTGTCCGCCGCTCCATCGATCCTTCCGGGCCAGACCCTTCCCGTTCTCCATCCCATCAATCCGGTCGCCGAGTCTCGCAGCGGACTCTACTTCCAGCCGGTTGTGCTTCCCGGGCCCGGGTGGCGGGTCGCCACCGGGATCGACTACGCCAGTATGGCCGAGATCGGTTTTTACAGCTCGTTCGCCGACTCGGCCTATCTGCTGGATGCCGAGGTGCTGCGGCTCAATCTCAGCGTGACTCGAGATTTGAGCCCGCGCTATTTCGTAAGTGGGGAGCTGTGGGCCGGCGGGAGCTACGATGGCTTTCTGGACGGATTTCTCACCTGGTACCACGGCATATTCGGGATTCGCTATCCCGAGCGAGACAACCGGCCGAAAAACAGCTTCGGTTATTTCTATCGCACCACCGACGGAACCACCTATCGCTTCAAGCCCAAGGGGTTCGGCCTGGGCGACGCGCGTTTCGGCATCGGCAGGCGACTGGGAACTTCAGGGCAGACCTTGCTTTCGGTCACCCTGCCGACCAGCACGATGGGCGATGGGTTCGCCCGGGGCGTGCCTTCGTTCAGCCTGCTCAATACCTACCGTACCTACGCCACTCGGCGGCTGATTTACGAAGGTTCGGCCAGCATCGGGTACACCCCGACCCATGGTCCGCTTTCCGACTATCAGAATCAGGTGTTTGTGCAGGGGACGTCTGGGTTTCGCTGGCGGACCTTCGGCGGATTCTGGAGCTTCGCCAATGTGTTCCTGCATTCGCCCTATTACAGCGGGACCAACGCCCGTCAGCTCGATCGCTGGGATCTGACCGTCGACTTCGGCTGGATGATTCGAGGCAAGAGCGGCCGGGAGTTTCGCTTCGGGATGACCGAGGATCTCTGGCCCAGCGGGCCCGCGGTGGATGCCGATTTCAGGCTGGGGTTTAGCTGGTAGAGTGAGGAGGAACAAATCGTCGGGCGAGTCCTGCGTCAGTGAGGAGTGAGGAGGGAGCCTTCTCACTCCTCACTAACTGGGATTCCTGCATTGCGATTAGTTCCTCCTCACTTACTTCGATCCTTCCCCTACGAAGAGGAACCCCTCCATCTGCTTGAAGAGAAACTCCTTGGACTTGGGGTCTCTGACGTTCAGGCCGTAATGGTTGATCAGCTGCTGCTGAGTCTTCAGCCACTCAGCCCAGCAATTGGCGCAGATCTCTTCGAAGGCACGCTTGCCGAGATCGTTCTGAAAGGGCCGGAAGGACATCTGGTCCCGGTTCTGGCCGCAGCGGGTGCAGGTGATGGTTGCCATGCCGGTAAGATAGCGGGCGGGGGAATAGCAGCGGGCCGGTAGCGGAAGGGTGGCTACCGGCCCGTTGCCTTGCCGAGTCCGACGGGACTCAGCTGACGGTATCGCCTCGGCGGAGTGCCTTCACCGCGCTGGCGGTACCCAGTCCGGCGCCGATCCCGAACACCGTGGTGGTCACGGTGGTCACCAGAGGCAGGATAGCGACCGGCCAGGCGATCACTGCCGCAGCCAGGCCGGCAAGCCAGGGGGCCGCCGGAGAATAGATGCTATCGACGAAGCGTAGGCGGCGCTGAACGAAGCTCCGGGCGATGCTGAAGCCAATGATCCCCGCGGCGACGCCTACCAGAAAGTAGAGCATAGGTCCAATCCTCAGACAGAGATACCAAAAGTTCGTCCGTTACAGTACGGAACGCCAGCCGGGAGGATTCAGGCCAACAGAATCAGGCCTGGGGTCGTAGCCCTACCGACATTGCACCCGACGCACGCCTTTATCCAGAGGTTCCCATGGCTTCCCCAGCCGCCCGCTTTCGCCTGCTTGAGTTCGCAGAACACCTTCCCGGTGCCGAGCTTCCCCGGCGACTCGACCGGATAGCTCATCATCTGCTTCTGTCCGCTGGGGACCACGTAGAGCGTCTTCTCGTCCGGTGAG